>SKNK01000392.1 GCA_007120565.1 Nitriliruptoraceae bacterium
CCTCGAACCTTCTCGCGGGAGCGGCGCATCGCGCTCGTCGGCTCCCTGCGGATCGTGTGACCATGGACCCGTCGATCGCCATCCTCGAGTTCGACTCGATCGCGCACGGCATCGTCGCCGGCGACGCGATGGCCAAGCGCTCACCGCTGGACGTGTTGCTCGCCGGCACGGTCCACCCGGGGCGCTACCTCGTGCTCGCGGGTGGTGGGACCGCCGAGGTCGAGGAGGCGATCGAGGCCGCACGCGAGGCGAGCCCCAGTGCCCCACTCGGTCTCGTCTTCCTGCCGGACGTCCACCCCGACGTCGTCGCCGCGATCGGTGGGGCCCGCCACGAGGGCGGCGAAGCCCTGGGCGTGATCGAGACACGTACGGTCACGGCGGTCGTCGAGGCCGCCGACGCCGGCGTCAAGAACGCCGATGTCGTGCTCCGTGAGCTGCGCATGGCCGACGAACTCGGCGGCAAGGGGTACGTGCTCTTCGGTGGGCTCCTCACCGAGGTCGAGGCCGCGATCGAGCACGGCGTCGCCCGTATCGCCGAGGGCGACCATCCGGTGACCCACGTGACCGTCGCGCAGTTGCACGACGAGATGGACGAGAACCTGCGGGCGGACGGCCGGTTCCTGCCTCGGGTCGCCGGCGCTGAGAAGTCTGGAATGGACGGTCGTTCGGGGAGGAAGCGCTGATGCAGTTGGGCCGTGTGCTCGGGACCGTCGTCGCGTCGGTGAAGTCCGAGGGGTTGGAGGGGGTTCGGCTGCTGATCGTGCAGCCCCTGGACCGACAACAGAACCCACGCGGCAACGCGCTGGTGGCGGCGGACGCCCTGGCGACTGCCGGCCCGGATGACCTGGTCCACTACGTGAGCGCACGTGAGGCGGCAGAAGCGCTCGAGGAGAGCTTCGTGCCCGTTGATCAGGCGATCGTCGGGATCGTCGACGCCGTCGAGGAGTCGGCACGATGAAGCTCGCCCGTGTGGTCGGCACCGTGGTCTCCACCATCCAGGCCGAGATCCTGGACGACCGCAAGCTGCTGATGTGCGACACCCTGGACGCGACCGGCCAGCCCGACGGCAGCTACCTGATCGCCGTCGACCTCGTTGGCGCCGGTGCTGGCGAAACGGTACTGATACTCGACGAGGGCTCCTCCGCACGCCAGATCGTCGGCCGGTCCAAGGGACCGCTCCGCACCGTGGTGGTCGGCATCGTGGACGAGGTCGGCGACGACGGCACCTGGAACGCCTGACCGGCCCGGCTGCCCTCGGCCCTACCGGCGAGAGCTCCTGCGAGGATCAGCCCAGCTTCTCGCCCATGCGGGTCCGGGACAGCACTCGGGATCCGATCAGCAGGAGCACCGCCGCGATGGCCAGGGCGATCAGTCCCGAGGCCAGCAGCAGCGGGACCGACAGGAGCATGACACCCGTCGCCTGGGTGATCACGATCACCACCACCGGCAGGACCACGACGCCGCCGAGCTGGAAGGCCTCCTGGGTGCTGTTGGACCGCACCGACACGAGCACGATCGCGCCGAGCGCCGCGGCAGCGAACGTCGGCCCCACCCACAGCGCCATCACCGCGTACTCGGGGGTCGGCAGCACCAGGTGACCCGTCTGGGGCATCACGGCCAGGTTCGCGACCAGGGCGTAGAGCACGGCTCCAGCCAGCCCCAGGAGCACCGCCGGGACCCACGACGCGATCAACTTGGCGACGACCAGTTCGCGGTCGGTGAGCGGGGTGAGCAGCAGACCCTCGAGGGTGCCGCGCTCCTTCTCCCCCGCCAGGGCGTCGGCCGCGATGACGGTGGCGAACATGACCGGGACGATCAGGATCAGCGGCGCGAGTAGGTAGGTGACCGCCAGCTCAGCGGCCTGGGTCGACGGATCCCCGGATAGGCGCCGCGAGGCTTCCGGCGGCAGGGCCTCCAGCACCCGGAACATGTCCCCCGCCGACACCGATCCCAACAGCACGGGCGCGAGCCCAGCCAACGCGGGCAGCACCACCAGCAGCATCGCGGGCACGATCAGCGCAGGCAGCACGACCGACTTCGACCCCATCACCACGACGAGGTCGCGGCGCACCACCGCACCGATCGCGCGCCGGTTCACGGGGTCACCGCCGACGCACGCCCCGTCTCGGTGCGACCGCGCGCACCCAGCTCGCCGGCCGCATGCAAGGCGAGGTAGACGTCCTCGAGGCTCGGGTCCAGGCGGCGGACCTCGTACACGGTCACCCCGGCCCGCACCAGGTGGGAGACCAGAGCCGGGATCGCGTCGCGTCCGAGTCCGCGGGTCCGCAGGCGACCGTTGCCGTCGCGATCGACCTCCGCGTCCGACACCTCGGCCAGCATCTGGCTCGCGCGCTCGACGTCTTCGGGGGCGACGTCGAGCTGCACTCCACCGGTCCCGTGAGCATGGGCGAGCTCGACGGGGCGGCCATCGGCGACGACACGCCCACGCTCGAGTACGACGACTCGGTCGCACAACAGCTCCGCCTCGGTGAGGTCATGGGTACACAGCACGATCGTTCGGCTGCGGTCCTGGGCCAGCTTGGCGAGTGCCCTCCGGACCTGCCGTGCCGCGACCGGATCCAGCGCCGAGGTGGGTTCGTCCAGCAGCAGCACCTCAGGATCGGGCAGTAGCACGCGAGCCAGAGACAGACGCTGACGCAGGCCACTGGAGAGCCCACCGACCTTCTGATCGGCACGATCGGTGAGCTCGAACAGCGCCAGGGTCGCGTCGATCCGGGTCGCGAGCTCTGCCCTGGGGACGCCGAACACATCCGCCGCGAACCGCAGGTTCTGTCTGGCGGTCAGGCGGGCGTCCACCACCAGAGCGGCCGGAAGGACCCCCATCTGGCCACGGACACTCGGACCGTCGGTGACGGGGTCGCCCCCACCGACCCGGACCGTGCCGCGCTCGGGAGCGAGCAGGCCGGCCAAGAGCCGGACCGTCGTGGTCTTGCCGGCACCGTTGTGTCCCAGGAGCCCGACGACCTCTCCTGGCCGGATCGCGAGGTCGAGCTGGTCCAGCGCAACCACGTTGCCGAAGCGCTTGTGGACACCATCGAGGACGAGCAGCGGCTCACCGGGGGGTGGCGGCCTCACGGGACGGTCCTCTCGAGCGATCCTGGCGGGCGGGTCGGAGCGGGCAGGGTACGGGGCGGAGCGCCCGCGGGGTGCTGCTGCAGCGACGGCGCGGTCCAACGAGGCACAGCGGTAGTCTCGCGGTGCTGCCTGGCGAGATCACCGGGCGCGACGAAGGGACGGTGGGAGATGAGGCGGGGGCTCGCACTGCTGCTCGTCATCCTGGGAGGCTGGTCGCTGGCCACCGGTGCCCTGGCGGCTCCCGATGACACCGACACCCTCGCGCAGGCGGACGGTGCCGTCCACGTCATCGACATCTCCAACGAGATCGACCTGGGCATCGCGCCCTACCTCGAACGCGCGATCGAGGAAGCGAACGACGCCGGAGCTGCGGCCGTCCTCCTGGAGATCGACACCCCAGGCGGGCGCCTGGACGCCGTGATCCAGATGCGCGACACGCTGCTCGCCAGTCCCGTGCCGACCATCGCCTACATCGACCGCACCGCGCTGTCCGCGGGGGCATTGATCGCACTGGCGTCGGAGACCGTCTACGTCGCACCGGGATCCTCGGTCGGTGCGGCGACCCCGGTCGACGGCACCGGCCAGCCGACCGACGAGAAGATCGTGTCCGCGGTCCGCTCCCTGTTCCGCGCCACCGCTGAGGAACGGGGCCGCGATCCGGCGATCGCTGCCGCGATGGTGGACCCCGACCTCGAGGTCGAGGGCGTGGTGGGGCGTGGCGAACTGCTGACCCTGACCGACCGCGAGGCGCTGGACGTCGGGTTCGCCGACGCGAGTGCAACCAGCCGTGGCGACCTGCTCGAGCAGGAAGGACTGTCGGACCGCCAGGTCGTCGAGAGCTCGCCGTCCCTGGCCGAACGCGTCGTGCGCTTCCTGACCAACCCGGTGCTCGGCTCGCTGATCTTCACCGTCGGGATCCTGATGATCCTGGGCGAACTGCTGGCCGGCGGTGTCGGGATCGCGACGGCGATCGGTGGCGGCCTCCTGGGCGTGTTCTTCTACGGCCACCTCCTCGCGGGGCTCACCGGGTGGGAGGATGCGATCCTCGTGCTGATCGGGATCGCCCTGATCCTGGTCGAACTGTTCGTCATCCCTGGGTTCGGGGTCGCGGGGGTGTTGGGTGCGGCATCGTTGCTCGGTGGCGGGTTCCTCGCGATGACCGGTCGTGACTGGGACTTCGTCAGTGGTGAGCAGATGGTCATGACGGCAGGCACACTGCTGGTGACGTTCGTGTTACTCGCTATCGCGATGGTGGTCACCTTGAGTTCGATGTCACGCCGAGGCAGAGGCGCCGGTCCTGCGAGGGTCGCGGCCGCGACCGCCGGTGGCTCCGGGAAGCCCCGCGGCTGGCTGCGCTGGTTCGGGGATGGCGACGTGCTGGCCTCCGAGGACGACGAGGTAGCCACGGGAGAGGATCCCGACGACGCTCCAGCACACGATGCCTCGCAGCGTCCGGCACGAGAGGGCGCCATCGGTGAGGCGCTCACCGACCTGCGTCCCGCCGGCGTCGCCAACTTCGACGGTCACCGCGTGGATGTGGTCACCGAAGGCGACTACATCGCCGCGGGCCAGCAGGTCGAGGTGGTCCATGCGGAGCGCTACCGCCGCGTGGTACGTCGGGTTCCCGAGACCGACTGACCGGGTCGGACGGAGGGCGTCGTGCCGTGCCGGACCCGATCCGATCGCCCGACGGATGCGCCTGGCTGCGAGGCCCTGGCTGCCACCCATCGCGCGAACCAGTAGGTTCGTCGGCGACGTAGCCGGGGGAGAACCGTCCTCCGGTCGACCCGTCGGAGGCCCTCATGGATCCCATCGTCCTGCTGATCATCGTCGGAGCCGTCGCGCTCGCCCTGGCGTTCCTGTTCTACCTCGTGCCCGTCGGACTGTGGATCACCGCCATCTTCTCCGGTGTCCGCGTCGGGTTGGGCACCCTCATCGGGATGCGACTGCGCAAGGTCGTGCCCTCGGAGATCATCCGCCCACTGATCAGTGCGACCAAAGCAGGCATCGAACTCGACATCGGCCAGATGGAGGCCCACTTCCTCGCTGGCGGACGGGTCCAGCAGGTGGTCTCCGCGCTGATCTCCGCCGACCGGGCCAACATCGAACTGCCCTGGCGTCGCGCGACGGCGATCGATCTCGCAGGCCGTGACGTGCTGGAGGCCGTGCAGGTCAGCGTCAACCCGAAGGTGATCGAGACGCCTCGTATCGCCGCGGTCGCCAAGGACGGCATCCAGGTGATCGCCGTCGCTCGTGTCACCGTGCGCGCCAACATCGAACGCCTGGTCGGTGGTGCCGGCGAGGAGACGATCATCGCTCGTGTGGGTGAGGGTTCGGTGTCCTCGATCGGTTCAGCCGACAGCCACAAGGACGTGTTGGAGAACCCGGACGACATCTCGCGTCGCGTGCTCGAGCGCGGGCTGGATGCCGGGACCGCCTTCGAGATCCTCTCGATCGACATCGCCGATGTCGACATCGGCCGCAACATCGGTGCGGAACTCCAGACCGACCAGGCCGAAGCGGACAAGAACATCGCTCAGGCCAAGGCCGAGGAGCGCCGGGCGATGGCCGTGGCCGAGGAGCAGGAGATGCGAGCCCGGGTGGTCGCTGCCGAAGCCGAGGTGCCCAAGGCTCTGGCCGAAGCGCTGCGGAGCGGCAACCTCGGGGTGATGGACAAGTACCGCATGGACAACGTCCAGGCCGACTCGAAGATGCGGACGTCGCTGGCCGGCGAGGAGGACAGCCCGTGAGCCTCTCGCCTGCTCGTTGGACGGAGGTCGAGGGATGAGCGGTCATCTCCCTCCGCCTCCGGGTCCGCGCGCCCGGATCTCCGGATCGCCTCCACCTTCCGACCGTGGCCGGGGCAGGTCCGGCCGCCCGCCTCCCCCGCCTCCGCCGGAGGCGAGTGGACGTCCGCCGGAGGCCGGTTCACGTCCCCCAGAGGCCCGATCACGGCCGGCGGGTTCGTCCTCGCCTCCGCCGGATGCCGCTCGGCCTTCCTCCCCGCACGCGAAGCCTGCCCCGGGCCGACGGGCCGAAGCGGGACAGCGCAGACGTGCAGCACCCCAGGCGCCAGGGGGCCCCAGGACGAACCTGGGAGCCCAGAACCTCAGGGAAGCGTTGGCCTCACGCGAGTCCCTCCGGAGGGCGATCGTGTTGCGAGAGGTCCTGGGTCCTCCGGTCGCCTTGCGCCGTCCCGGAGACGGTCCCGGAGGGCTCGGCGCCGCGTAGGTCCAGGAGCACGCCCAGGACTTCACGCCCGCCGCTTGGCGCCCACGTGCTCGACGGCCCACTCGTGGGCTCGCTCAGCGAGGCCCTCGACCTGCAGCAGGCGTGGCGCCTCATGGCGATCACGTGTGTGGATACGCATGACGTCAGCGACCGTCAGATCGTGATCAGGTCGATGCAGGACCTCGATCCGGTCGCCTGCGCGGACCTCACCGACCGCAACCACCCGCAGGTACGCGCCCGGTCGACCAGCAGACAGGAAGCGCGCCACCAGATCCGGAACGTCCCAGAACCCGGCGAAGGTTCGGCACGGGATCCTCGGTGCGGTGACCACGACCTCGACGTCCCTGCCGATGCGCCACCGTTCACCGATGCGAGCGGTCGAGACCTCGAGCCCCGAGGTGCGCAGGTTCTCCCCGAAACTGCCGGGCGCGACCTCGCGATCCAGGGCCGCGGTCCAGTGATCGGCATCCTCCTGTGCGTAGGCGTAGAGGGCCTGATCACGCCCGCCGTGGTGGGCGGTATCGCCCTGTTCGTCCCCGTCCAGACCAAGCTCTCCGACACGGATCGTGCCGTCGAGTGGTCGCTTGTCGATGGCGGTGCTCGCGCCTTCTCCCAGCCACGGGGCTGAGGCTGAACGTCCCGTGCAGACCGCATCGAGGCGTGCTGAGCGATGGATCGAACCCATGACGGCTCCAGTACCTGCGACCGAGTGGGTCGAATCTAGCGCCACCGTCCAGCTCTCCCTGTGTGGTGCGACGTGGCAGGTGCCCACTCCTGGGTCCGGGGTCTACGTGGCGGGCGACCGTCGCCGGGGCGACGGACCAGGTTGCGGGTCCGTGACGGGATGCGCACCAGGTGACGCCCGGCACGACGCCACCTCGGCGTACCAGCGAAGACGTCTCCACCCGAGGTCGCCTGTGCTGGAACGGGCTCGTGTGGACGTGCCCAGACGACCAACATCACCGAGACCAGGATGATCGCCGCCGCAACCAGGGCCCGGCCCTCGAGTCGTTCGCCGAGCAGCGCCCAGGCCAACACGACCGCGACGACCGGGTTGACGTAGGCGTGGGTGCTCACCAGCGAGGTAGCGGCGTTGGACAGCAGCCATCGGTAGGCCGTGAACGCCACCAACGATCCGGCGGTGATGAGGTAGATCACGGAGGCGACGGTGGCGAGGTCAAGCGCCGCAAGGTCCAGTCGGGCAGGCTCGCCCAGGACGACCGCCAGAACGAGGAACAGCACCGAGGCGCCGAGCATCTCCATCGAAGCGGCGACCAAGGGCCGCGCTGGAGCAGGCGAGACCCGGCTGCGCAGGGACCCACCCGCCCACGCCATCGCCCCGAGGATGGTCAGGACCATCCCACCGAGATGACCGCCGGAGGGATCGACGATGACGCCGACCCCGACCAGTCCGAGGGCCAATCCGACCCAGGCCATCATCGGCAACCGGTCATGGAACGCGATCCGCGCGAACAGCGCGAGCCAGACCGGAACCGTCGCCGACAACAACGCTGCCGTCCCGGCGCCCAACGTGACCATCGCCAGGCCGATCAGTCCGGTACCGCCGACGAGCATCAGCCCGCCCGTCAGTGTCGTGTGCCACCAGTGACGAAGCGTGGGGCGATCCTGATGGCGATCACCTCGCCGGATCGCCCAGGCGTAGAGCACGCCTCCCGCGATGGCGAAGCGCACGGCCATCAGGAGCATGGGTGGGATCGTCCTCAACGCGACGTCCATCGCGATGTAGGTGGACCCCCACAGCAGGTAGACCGTCCCCATGGCGATCGCGATGCGGATCCCGTGATGCTGCAGTGACGGTCGAGGCCGTCGCGGGATCGTCGGCGACGAGTCGCATGCGCGCTGGTGGCCGCTTCGAGAGGCTGTTGGCTTCCCTCGGAGCAGACGCACCGAGGTCATGCGGGAACCCACCCGGGATCGACGGCAGAGGCATCCTCGGTCG
>SKNK01000305.1 GCA_007120565.1 Nitriliruptoraceae bacterium
ATCCTCTTCCGATGCGGACAACAAGAAGAAGCGCCGGGGGTTGTTCGGCCGAGGCTGACCCGTCGCGGCACCCGAGCCGGTCGCGATAGCCCGAACGGCATGGTGACGCGGTGATCAGAGCGGGTACGGGCGCGTCTCGACGGGTCCCGGGTAGCGCTCACGCGCCTCATCGATGACCTGCAACGCGGTCTCTCGCGGCTGCCATCCTCGGACATCGACCAGCTTCTGCTCGAGATCCTTGTAGATGCCGAAGAAGTGGGCGATCTCGTCGAGGAGGTGGACCGGAACATCGTTCAGGAAGCGCAGGTTGCGCCACCGCGGATCGTGGTCAGCGACGGTCAGGATCTTCTCGTCCGGGCCCTTATCGTCGCTCATGTCGAGCATGCCGAGCACCCGTGCACGGATCGTGCAGCCAGGGAAGCTCGGCTCCCCCAGGATCACGATCGCGTCCAGGTGGTCGCCGTCCAGCGCCAACGTCTCCGGGATGAAGCCGTAGTCCCCCGGATAGCGCACCGCGGTGAACAGCATCCGGTCGAGGATGAAGGTCTGGCGCTCGAAGTCCCACTCGTACTTGTTGCGGGAGCCCATCGGGACCTCGACGAACACCTCCAGTGTCTCGTCGGACATACAGCTTCCCCTCATCTATCGGCATGGGTGGTGGGCGTCGAACGGCGGCACGGCTCGACCCGATGCTCACCCTAGCCAGGGGCAGGTGGTGGGTCGGTGCTCAGACCTGCTACCAAGGACCCTGACCGCGGACCCGCCAAACGACCGGGAGGTACGGATCATGATCGACGTCGGCGAACCTGCACCAACCTTCACCCTTCCCGACCAGGACGGCAAGGAGGTCGCCCTCGACGATCTCAAGGGCAGCCCGGTCGTCCTGTACTTCTACCCGAAGGATGACACGCCGGGGTGCACGACCCAGGCCTGCGGCATCCGCGACGAGTGGGCGGAGTTCGAGGCAGCCGGTGCCGCGGTCTTCGGCATCTCGCCGGACGACGTCGACAGTCACGCCCGGTTCGCTGCCAAGTACGACCTCCCGCACCGGCTGCTGGCCGACCCGGAGCGGCAGATGATCGATGCCTACGGCGCCTGGGGCACCAAGAAGATGTACGGCAAGCAGTTCGAGGGCGTGATCCGCTCGACGGTCCTCGTCGATCGCGAGGGCAACGTCGCCGCCGTCTGGCCCAAGGTCAAGCCCAAGGAACACGCCGACCAGGTCCTCGCCGCGATCGCCGACCTCCACTGACCTCGACTGACCCCACCGTCGACACACCCGGCTGAGAGCGACACCGCAGACCGGGTCAGTCGCGCGGCTTGTTCCGGCGCTGGGTGACGGCTGGGTCGTGGCCGGGCGGGTTCGCATCGGCGCCGACGATCCGCACCACCTCGACGTGGGTTCCTTGGTCGTCGTCGAACCCGTCGCCCGGTGAGGCATCTCCGGGCACGAACGCCAGTGCCACCTTGCCGTCCCCTGGGGCGACCGAGGTGACCGTCACGGCCTTGCGACCCGACCCGGCTTGCCAGCCGACGTCGAGCCCGCCGTCGCGAGCCTCGATCACCGCCAACCGTCGTCGCGGCCGACCCAACATCCACATGCGGGCGACGGCTTCCTGGCCGGGGTAGCACCCCTTGCCGAGGTGCACGTGCGTCGGCAGCAACCCGACCTCTTCGGGCAGGTGCGGGGCGGTCACCTCGCTGCCCCACTCGGGAACCCCGGCGGCGACGCGCCAGGCGTCCAGATCGTCGGCGTCGCCCTCGCGCGCACCCGCGTCGACGAGCGCCGCCGTGAAGTCATCCAACAGTCCCTTGGGCCCCACCACATCCACACCGTTCTGACGCCCGATCACGAACGCATCGCCGGCTGGGCGGACGGTGCCGACGCGAGCACTGAGGTTGGTCGCGGACGTGACCGCCTCGGTATCGCCGCCGCGGACGGCGAGGACCTCGTCGTCGGTGAGTTCGAAGCTCGCATCCAGCAGGAAGGTGCGGCCTCCCAACACCTCGACCAGGGTGGTCGCGACATCCTGGTCGGGAGCTAGCAGGGCCACACGATCGGCGAGCAACGCCACGTCGAACATGGCGAGCGGCGCCCCATGGGGATCGAGGTAGAGCGAGCTGGTGACGCTCCCGGCGGAGAGGTCGTCGAAGGTCTGGGTGGTGACGTCCTCCAGGTAGCTGATCCGGTCGGAACCGGTGACGTCGACACGCCGCTGGGCCGTCCGGGCGACGAAGGTCATGCGTGTGCTCCTGACGATGCGAGGTCGCGACCGAGGGTACGGCCGTCACCACGCCCGCACGACCACACCGCCGTGACCCCCGCACGACCCCGCCGGTCCGGACCTCGACGCAGCGACGGCCGCTCTCAGCCGAGCAGGCTGCGCGAGATGATCAGCTCCTGGATCTCGGTGGTGCCGCCGCCGATCGTCGCCAGCTTGGCGTCACGCAGCGACCGTTCGACGTGGAACTCATCGATGTAGCCCCAGCCACCGTGGAGTTGGATCGCATCGAGGGAGGACTCGACCGCAGCCTCACCGACGTACGCCTTGGCGATGGATGCTTCGGTCTGGTGCTCCAGGCCGTTGTCCTTGAGCCAGGCCGCCTGCCGTTGCAACAGCCTCGCCGCCTCCAGGCGGATCCGCATCTGGGCGATCTTGTGTTGGATCGCGCCGTAGCGGCCGATCGGCTTGCCGAAGGCCTCACGTTCCTTGGCGTACCGCACCGACTCATCAAGGTCGCGGGACATACCACCGACCGCGGACGCGATCATGCAGCACCGCTCCCAGTCGAAGCACTCGAACCCGACCTTCCACAGCGCCGTTCCGACGTCACCGAGGATCTGGGACTCGTGCACCTCGACGTCGGTGAACGCCAGCTCGTTGGTCGGCGAGGTGCGGTTGCCGAGCTTCTTCAGCGACCCCGCTACCTCGAAACCGGTCGAGTCCGTCTCGACGAGGAAGGCGGTGAAGGCTTGGCCCGCGGGTGCCTCGGGGTCGGTGCGGGCGATGACGGTGACCACGTCAGCGAGTTCACCGTTGGTGATGAAGGTCTTCGACCCGTTCAGCACCCAGGTGTCGCCGTGCTGTTCGGCGCGGGTCTTCATCCCTGCGGTGTCGGACCCGGCTTCGGGTTCGGTGATCGCGAAGGCGCCGACCGTCTCGCCCGCAGCCATCCGCGGCAGCCAACGCTGCTTCTGTTCGTCGGTCCCGTTGAGCGCGATCGGCATCGCTCCGATGGTCAGGTGCGCCCCGAGGGAGAGGTTCAGCCCCGCGTCGCGTCCGCCGTAGGCCAGGGCCTCCAAGGCCAACCCCGTGGTCAGCACATCGGCGCCGGAGCCGCCGTACTCCTCGGGGATCGGCAGCCCAGCGAGCCCGAAGTCCGCGACCCGCTTCCACACCTCCCCGTCCCACGTGCCAGCGTGGTCACGCTCGACGATGCCGGGCTCGACGTGTTGCTTCGCGAAGTCCCGGACCGAAGCGGCGAAGGCTTCCTGCTCATCGGTGAGGCGCGGATCCACGGCACGTCCCCTCATCGTCGGCCGACGGGACGTCAGCCACGGGGCGTGAGCGTGCCACCCACGCAACGGAACGGCAAGACAGGAATCGTTCCGGTGGCCGCGCCGGGTCCGCCTGGCGCGCCCAGCAACGTCGAGGTAGCCGCAGCCACCGTTGGCTCCGTACCCAGAACCTCAGGCGGCGGCACCCTGGTCATCGTCGAGGACCCGGCGCAGCTCGTCGTGGCGCGGCACACCGCTGGTACGCGCGAGGATCCGACCGTCGGGTGCCACCATGAACAGGGTCGGCACCCGCATCACGCGGTGTTCCTCAGCGAGGCGAAGGTGCTCACCGGCGTCGGCGTAGACCCAACGGAACCCCTCGCGTTCCTCTTCCAGCTGACCCAGCACGTCCTTCACCGTGTCGCACGGAGTGCAGGTCGGCGAACCGAGCAACACCGCACCGGCCTTGGCGTCGGTCAGATCGAGACCGACCGCGGCGAGGTGGTCGTCGTGCAGCCGTGCGTCCTGGTCGACCTCGCGGACCGCACCGTCCCGACGCTTCAAGAGCCAGCCGACGATCAGCACGGCGGCCACCAGACCGACGACCAGGAGCGCGCGCAGGAGGATCGGATCCATCAGGCGTCACCTCCGCGGCGGCTCGCCAGACGCTGACCGACCAGGTAGAGCTCGCAACCGATGCAGATCCCCGTGAGCGCGAGCAGCAGCGACAGCGTGAGCACGACGCCGACCGCGATCCACCCCGCGGTGGTGGCCCCGACGGCGAACAGCACCAACGCGACGCTGGCGACGATGAACCCGCACAGCTGCGCGAAGCGGGGAGGACCTTCCGGTTCGGTCGCCGGCGGCGGCCCAAGGTCGAAGCGGCGCTTCACCCACCGGAACAGGCGGCCGTACGGCGACCATGCCAGGCCGGCGAAGGTGGCGATCGCGAAGGCCAGCCACTGCCACGCGACGAGGCCGACCCCGACCGGGCCCTGCACGATCAACGCGACGCCGAGCACCGTCGAGGTGATGGCCGCACCGAAGCGCGGACCGCGGACATCGATGATCAGCCGACCGTCCGTATCGGTCACGAGGTTCTGGGTCATCGGGGTCTCCAGGCGAACCGCCATCGCGCAGAGGCGTGGTGGTGAGGTATCGAGGGGGTCAGGATCCGGTGGTGAGGGTCACATCGTTCGTTGCGATGAGGCGTGCGAGATCGGATTCGGCGAGCGGTTCGATGCCCTCCACCAACGTCGAGGCATCAACGCCGCGGACCGCGAGGTCCTCAACGACCGCGAACACCCGGACGCCGGAGGCCACCAGGGCGCGCAGGTCACGTGCGGGCTCGGTGACCGGCAACGCGACACCACTGAGGTTGGCGCCGTCACAGCAGACACCGTCGAGGCCCAGTTCGACCGCGCCGTCCTTGAGCACCAAGGTCAGCTCGATCTCATCGGCGAGAGCGAAGGCGTTGGCGTCGAGCGCAGGGTCCTCGCCTCGTGCCGCGCCGACATCGGCGTCACGGACGATGGACAGGACCGAGGGGTGGCGGGTACGTGTCATGCCGTCACCCCCAGGACCACGTCGCCGGCACGGACCGACCTCCACAGGTCGCTGCCATCTCCACACACCACGCCGGGCACCTGCTCGGCGGTTCGAGGGTCTCGGGCATCGACGATCCAGGTCACGTCTCGGGCCGCGACACCGTCGCCACCGTCCTCGCCGATCAGGGTGCGGACGTAGGACGAGGTCGGGCACGTCTGCGCGCCGACCCGGACCGCCTCGCCGTAGGCATAGACGGTGACCCGCTGCCCGCGGCTGGCGGCCGCATCGGCCAGTCGCAGCGCGGCAACCGTCGCGCCCTCGGTTGGCCCGGTGCCCAGCGCGATCACCAGCGAGCGATCGGCACCGACCACCTCGACGTCGAGGTGGTCCGCTGCCCTCACGGGAGCGCGGTTGTCGCTCATAGCCAGGCGCTCCGATCGGCGGTGAGCCGGTCAGCGACCTCGAGGAAGGTGGTCGGTTTGACCCCATCGATCGGCTCGACGGCACGGCGCTTGCGCGCGTCGTCCTCGACGAGGACCTCGACCCCGGCGTCGAGTGCGCCGACAAGGTGTTCGAGGTCGCGGTGGCCGATGCGCGCCAAGGTCACCGCATCCTCGAGCAGGACGAGCGTGACCGGTTCGCCCGTCTTGGCGAGGTCTCGGGCCGCTCGAGCCGGGTAGGCACCGTCCCCTGCGGTGAGCGGATCACGGGAGGTGAGCAACAGCGTCGTCATCGTCCTGTCGCCTTGCGCAGCAGGATGCGGACGGCCGCCTTGCCCTTGACGTCGCGGACGCGAGCGACGTCAACGACCTGATGTCCCGAACGGTCGGCCCAGCGGGCGTAGGCCGCAGGGGCACCTTGTGCGTCGGTGAGGACCTCGAGGTGGTCGCCGGGACGCAGGGGGACGATGGCACGCATCGCCTGCACGACCCCGCGCTGGTAGGACTCGCCTCGTGCGTCGACGGTGGCGACCGGCGACGGCATGCCGCCGATGCCGGCCTCGTCGAGGACGGCCGTGACGGTCCCGCCCTCGGCTCGCACCTGCGCCGGGGCGCCCGCCGCGGCAAGGGCGCCGCGCAGGAAGCCAGTGGCGAGCGCGTCGCCGACCGCGCCATCGACCTCGCCCACCAACCGCAGCCCGACCTCCAGGCCCTCGACGACGACCCGGTCCTCGTCAGCCTCCGGGGCCTCGCCGAGTCGCGCTTCAGGGAACGCCGCACGCAGGGCCTCAACCGCGATCACCGCAGCGGCGCCGAAGTCGCGGGTGTCAGCGCGACCGGCGGCAGCTTCGACCAGCTTGCGGCCCTGGGCCTCGGCGAGCAGCGACAGCTTCTCGGTGTGCTCGGTGAGCCCGGCGATGAGCTGCACGATGGTGTGCACAGCCAGCTGCCCGCCCGGCGGGATCTGCTGATCACGGTCGGGGGCGGCCTGCTCGCGAGCCACGTACACCTTGGCCGGGCGCCCTCCCCCCGGATGCTTGCGCCGCCCGGTCACGACCAACCCGGCGTCGGCGAGCTGGTCGAGGTGGTTACGCGCCACGTTCGGGTGCAGCCCGAACATGTCTGCCACCTCGCGGGCGGTCAGCGGTTGGCCCTCGGTACGCAGGCGGCGGTAGATCCCGGCCCGCGTTGGCACGCCCAGGACACGCGCGATCGTCGCATCGCTGGTGGGCGATGCGGCGGCGACGGCGGGTGCGGCCACGAGGTGACTCCAACGGAGGGCGAGGAGAGGGAGAGCGACGAGACCCGAGGTCACGTTGTACGGTTTCCACGGTCATCTGGGGGGATGATGGGCAGTCGCCGAGCCATCCGGCGAGCTTGCCAGTGCAAACAGTGTAAACTGCTCCCTCGGGTACCGCCTCCACCGATCCCACTACCTGGCGCTCAGCCTGCCTGCTGCGGGAACGCTCCCGTCGCCGCCACCTCGGCGATGGCGTCGGCCAGTCGGGCCACGAAGGTCGGGGTGAACCCATCCTCGGCGTGGCCGAACCCGGCCGGTTCGTGCCAGACCACCGCTCGGCCGTTGGCCCCCTGCGCGATGAGGTCGGCGTCGCCGCGTGGGAAGTAGGTGTCGTCGTCTCCGTGGACGACCAGCAGCGGCGCGCCGAAGCTCCCCGCCATCTCCCGAGGATGCGGGGGATCGCTCCACGCCTCCGGACCGTCCAGCCGCACACCGAACCCGGCCCGCAATGCCCGTCGCTTCACAGGGCTGTGCCACACGCCGTGCAGTTGCGCCAGCGGGCGCCCGTGCGGAGGCTGACGGAAGACCGCCGGGGCGGACACCGTCACGACACCGGACAGCTCGAGCCCGCGTGCAGCCGCGTGCAACACCGAGGTCGCCCCCATCGACGCGCCGACGGCGATCACCCTCCGGTGGCCGACGCTGCGGAGCCAAGCGACCCCGGCTTCGACGTCCAGGGCCTCGCGGTCCCCCAAGGTGCTGCGGCCCTCGGAGCCGCCGTGCCCGCGCAGGTCCAAGGAGAGAACGGGCAGGCGTTCCGCGATCGCTTCAGCGAGCCGGGCGTAGGACGGCTTGTGGCGGTTGGCCATGAACCCGTGGGCGAGCAGAACCGCCACCTCGCCGTTGGCGACGGCGCGGCCACGTGCTGCCTCGGCGTCACCCGCTACCTCGGCGTTGCTGGTCCCCGAAGATCCAGCGGCGACGAGGTAGGAGCCGCGCAGGGTGACCCCGTCGGAGGTCCGGATCCGCGCGACCAGCTCAGGGTGGCGAAGACCGCCGACCACGCCACGTACCTCGAGGTAGCGGCGCAGCAGGCTGCGACGGGGGCGGGTCACGTCGGGCTCCTTGGTTCGGCCCCGACGGTAGTGCGGTTCGGGGGGCGCTTTGCTTGGCGGTGAGCGGTCTGGCATGCTTCCTGCTGAACGCCCCGGCAACGGCGCCGGCCGTCGGACGGCCCGTCGCATGCGCGGGGCGTACGTCGTGAGGTGGTCCGTGTTGGGCGAGACCGGCTCTACGTTGGTGTTCAACGCGTAGGACAGGTCGGCGCCACAACCACGGCGCCCAGACGGCGAGGAGCGACGGTGCACCTGTTGGTGCTCACCGACCGAGCGGGCGGCGGGAAGTCGCTCTTG
>SKNK01000371.1 GCA_007120565.1 Nitriliruptoraceae bacterium
CAAGCTGCTGTTCGAGGCCATGCGCGGCTGAACCAGAGACATCAGGGTCGTAGCGGCTCCCGATGGGTCGCGGCCCGGGCGGTCTGCGGCCCGTTGGGTCGGGAGCTGTAGCCTGTTGAGTGGGGTTTCGACGGTCTACCTCGCGATCTCACCCACGACCGTCCACACGTGTGGTGCGCGGTGGCCGTGACGCGTCTGAGGGGTCGGTGGGGCTCGGTTGACCGGGCAGGCGCCGGAGCGGTACCTTGCCCCTCTGCGTGGCGCGCCCACGGCGCGTTCGCACGCTCCCGCTCGAGGTCCTCGCATCCCCAGTGCTGCGACGCCCCTGCTGCCGTCGGTCGTCCGATCATCTGCGTCAACGGCTCGCATGCACCTGACCCCCCGCGACGAGCGCCCCACCATCGCAAACGCACGGGCCGGACGGTCCGCCACGACATACAGGAGGCCACCGTGTACGCGATCATCGCCACGGGCGGCAAGCAGTACCGGGTCGAGCCCGGCCAGGAGATCGTCGTCGAGAAGCTCGGCGGCGACGTGGGCGAGCGCCTCGAGCTGTCGGCGGTCATGGTGGTCGACGGCGACGACGTCACCGCCGGTAAGGACGTCACCGACCGCAAGGTCAAGGCGACGATCCTGGGCCACGACAAGGGCCCCAAGATCCGCGTCTTCACCTACAAGAACAAGTCGCGGCAGCACAAGCGCCGTGGCCACCGTCAGCAACGGACCAGCATCCGTATCGACGAGATCTGACCACCCCAACGGGCCGGCCGAGCCGGACTCGACCGATACCCCGACGGCGGGGACCAGGAGGACCGATATGGCGACCAAGAAGGGCGGCGGCTCGTCCAACAACGGCCGCGATTCGAACGCCAAGCGCCTCGGCGTGAAGCGTTTCGGCGGCCAGGTCGTGACCGCGGGCAGCATCATCGTCCGCCAGCGCGGCACCAAGATCCACCCCGGCGACAACGTCGGTCGTGGCGGCGACGACACGCTGTTCGCGCTCACGGATGGTTCCGTTCGCTTCCGCAAGAGCGGTAAGCGCACCACCGCGAACGTCGATCCGGTCGACGCCTAGAGACCCCGTACCACGTGACGAGGGCGGCCATGCATGGCCGCCCTCGTTCTCGTTCTCGGCCCGGTAGGTAGGGCGTGACCGATCCGTTCCCTATCGTCCGAGGTTGGCAGGAGAGGTAGATCGTGGAGGCACCGAGTTTCGTCGACGAGTGCACCGTGCATGTGCGTGGTGGTGCCGGCGGCAACGGGTCGGTGTCCTTCCGCAGGGAAGCGCATGTTCCCCGTGGGGGGCCGGACGGCGGCGACGGTGGACGCGGCGGCGACGTCGTGTTCGTCGCTGATCGGAACGTCACCTCGCTGATCGATCTGCACCGCACCCCTCATCGACGCGGCGAGGACGGTGAGCACGGTTCGGGACAGAACCGGACGGGGCGTGACGCTGACACGGTCGTGATCGGGGTGCCGATCGGAACGATCGTGCGCGATCGCGAGTCCGGACGGATCCTGGCCGACCTCGTCCGGGAGGGTCAGCGCTTCGTCGCCGGGGAAGGTGGCCGGGGCGGGCGCGGCAACGTGTCCTTCTCGACCCACCAACGGCGTCTGCCCCGGTTCGCCGAACGGGGCGAGGCCACCGAGGAGCGCGCCCTGCGCCTCGAGCTGAAGCTGATCGCTGACGTGGGGCTGGTCGGTTTTCCGTCAGCTGGCAAGTCCTCACTCGTCGGCCGCCTCTCGGCCGCGAAGCCCCGGGTCGAGGCCTGGCCGTTCACGACGCTGACCCCGCACCTCGGGGTGATGCGCGCAGGTGACCGGGCTGATGGCACACCGATCGATGTCGTGCTGGCCGACGTGCCGGGGCTGATCGAAGGCGCAGCGCAGGGCAAGGGGCTCGGTATCCGGTTCCTGCGCCACATCGAGCGCTGCCTCGTCCTCCTGCACGTCCTCGACGGCATGCCCTTCGAGCCCGACCGCGACCCCATCAGCGACCTCGCGGCGCTCCGTGAGGAGCTGCGCCAGCACGAGCCCTCGCTGCTCCAGCGTCCGCAGATGGTCGTCATCAACAAGATGGACCTCCCCGACGGGCAGGCCATGGCGGACCTCTACGGCGAGCAACTCCGCGAGCAGGGCGAAGAGGTGCTCGAGGTCTCGGCGGTGACGGGCAACGGGCTCGACGCCCTGCGGTTCCGGCTCGGACAACTGGTAGCGGAGGAGCGCGACCGCATCGGTGAGGTGCGCGAGCTGATCGATCACGACGAGGAGGTCGTGATCCGGATCGAGCCGAAGGGACCGGACTTCTCCGTCAAGCGCGATGAAGATGACCGCTTCGTCGTGGTCGGCAAACGCATCGAGCGTTGGGTGCAGATGCTGCCGGTCACCGACTGGGAGGCAGCTCGGTACCTGCAGGGCCGCTTGCGTCGTGCGGGTGTCGAGAAGGCCCTCATCGAGGCCGGTGCGAGGTCCGGAGACGATGTGGTCATCGGTGATTCGGTCTTCGAGTTCGAACCGGAGCTCGATGACCTCCCTGCGGAGGAGCGAGCGGCCGTGCTCGCCGCAGAGGCAGAGGAAGAGCTCGAGGAGGAGCGCGGCAACGCCAGCGAGGACGGTACGGAGGCGCCGAGGTGAGCCGGTTCTCGCGGCCACGACTGGCGGTCGTCAAGGTGGGCTCATCGAGCCTGCGCGGCGAGGACGGTCGCCTCGACCGTGCCCAGGTCGAGCGCATCGCGGCGGAGATCGCGGCGGTCCACGCTGCGGGTACCCGCATCGTGTTGGTCTCCTCCGGAGCGGTCGCTGCCGGCATGGGGAAGCTCGGGTTCGATCGACGGCCGGTCGACCTCCCGAGCCTGCAGGCCGCCGCGGCCGTTGGACAGGGGGAGTTGATCCAGGCCTACCAGCGGGTGCTCTCCGAGGCGGACCTCCCCGCCGCGCAGATCCTGCTCACCCAGGACGACTTCATCCGACGTTCGCGCTACCTCAACGCCCGCACCTCGATCCAGCGTCTTCTCGAACTCGGTGCCGTCCCCATCATCAACGAGAACGATGCGGTAGCCACCGATGAGCTCGCCTACGGCGACAACGATCACCTCGCTTCGCTGGTCACCTCCATGCTGGAAGCCGAGGTGCTCGCGCTGCTCTCCGATGTCCCCGGGCTGTTCGACCGTGATCCGAGGACCGATCCGGAGGCATCGCTCATCTCCCGGGTCGACGACATCGACGCGCTCGACCTGTCGAGCATCGGTGGGGTCGGCTCCTACGTCGGTTCTGGCGGGATGCGCACCAAGGTCGAAGGAGCTCGGGTCGCGGTCCGGTCCGCCGCTCACGCGATCGTTGCGGACGCGAGACGGCCTGGCGTGCTCGGCGAGGTGCTCGCAGGCGAGGAGGTCGGCACCTGGTTCGTGGCCGCACCACAGCGCATCGAAGCACGTCGGCTGTGGATCGGGTTCGCGCTGACCGCCCACGGGCGCATCCACGTCGATCAGGGGGCCGCAGACGCGCTGCGCAACCGTGGTGTGTCCCTGTTGAGCGTCGGCGTGACGCGGGCAGACGGGGTCTTCGGACCCGGTGACGCCGTGGAGGTGCTCGATCCCGACGGGCGGATCGTGGCGCGTGGCTTGTCGAACTACGACGTCAGCGACGTCGTACGTATCGCTGGCCGCTCCACCGCCGGAGCGGCCGAGGAGTTCGGCGTCGGGTACGCCAGGGAGGTCATCCACCGCGACGACCTCGTCGTGATCGGGTGAGCGAGTGAGGTACGAACCGTGACTGATGGACTGGATCGGCAGTACGACGCCATGGCCGGCCAGTACGCCCGACACGCTGCCGATAGCGCCTACAACGCGCACTACGACCGGCCAGCGGTGCTGGACCTCTGTGGTGACGTTGCAGGGTTACGGGTGCTCGATGCTGCCTGCGGACCTGGCCTGTACGCATCCGAGCTGCTCGCTGGAGGAGCCGAGGTGGTCGGCTTCGATGCCAGCCCCGACGTCGTGATGCTCGCGCGGCAGCGGCTGGGCGACCGTGCGGAGCTGCACGAACTCAGCCTCGACGAGGTGCTGCCCTTCGCCGACGCCTCGTTCGACCTCGTCGTGTGCGCGCTGGCGATCCACTACGCCCGTGATCGCGAGGCGACCTTCCGGGAGTTCCGCCGGGTCCTGCGACCGACGGGTGCCGCCGTGGTGTCGACCCAGCATCCGACCAGCGACTGGCTGCGCAAGGGCGGGTCCTACTTCGACGTCACGCTCGAGACCGACACCTGGACGGGGATGGAGGACGAGTGGGACGTCAGCTACTGGCGTGAACCGCTCACCTCGTTGTGCGAGGCCAGCTACCGAGGTGGTTTCGTGATCGAACGCCTCATCGAGCCGCTGCCGGCGGCAACGATGCGTGACCGCTGGCCCGACGACTTCGACAAGCTCAGCCGAGAACCCGCGTTCCTCGCCCTGCGGCTCCTCCCGAACCCCACCGGCTCCGGAGGTTGATCGAAGCTACTCGTCGCCCTGGTCGCCAACGCAGCCATCCGCGGCGACGCAGTAGCGATCATCGTCATCGTCAGAGAGGACGCGGGGGTAGGAGCCTCCACCGATCTCGGCAGCTGCGGTGCGCGCCTCTTGCTGGTCACCGAAGGGCCCGTCGAAGACCACCCAGAGGCCCGGGTTGAGCGAGGGGTAGTGGCTCGACCAGAGCAGGTTGTCCTCGAACCCTTCCTCGGCCGCGCGTTCGCGTGCTGCCACCTCGTCGTAGCCCTCATCGCTGAGGGAGGCGATGACCACGACCCACCGCTCGTCACCAGCCGTCAACTCGATCGGCGCGCTGGTGCACTCGTCGAAGTGCCAGGGCCGGGGATCGTCGACATCCTCCGCCTCGACCTCAACCGTGCAGACGCCATCGAAGTCGAGTTGGACGGTTCCGGTGTCGCCGGGAGCTTCGTCGGGCTCGCTGGGTTCGGCGCCCTCCTCTTCGAGCGTGTCGTCGGTCGTGTCCGAAGGGGTTCCGGCGTCGCTGTCGAGGGTCTCGTCTTGAGTGGCCTCCTCTGACCCCTCGGTGGTGGGAGGCGGCTCGTTCGCGCCGGGAACCTCACCAACAGCGAGGTCGTCCCGGTTACCGGTGAACAGGATCGCCGACCCCACGATGAGCGCGGCGACCAGGGCCAGCGCACCGAGCCCCAGGGTGGCGCGACGTCGATCCTGTCGATCAGGAGCGAACAGCTCCTCGGGGCCGGCCGCCGAGGGGGCTGCCTGGCCGGTGGCGACCCCGGAAGCCGCAACCGGCGTCCCGCCCGCGCGTCCATCGAGGCGGGTTGCCGTGCTCCACGCGTTGCCGTTCCACCAGCGCCAGGTGGCTTCGCCGTAGGGATCCTCGTACCAGCCCGCTGGCGTAGGTCCGTCACTCATGGGGCGTGCCTCCGAGGAGAGATCGAGATCTCCCTACCGATTCGTCGTTCGCGGGCCCGCCCATCATCGCGGTCGAGTCACTCCGTCGAGACCCGTCCGGACGGCCAGTGGGGCGGATGCGCGGGACCGACGTGAGCTCCTTCGGTGTTCCTACGCTATCTGCGTGGGGATCCGACCCCAACGAGGTGGGAGCAGCCGATGGAGCGTCGCGACTTCGATGTGGACCACTACTTGGCCGAACCCCGTGTCGGTCACGTGGCCACAGCTGACCCCAGCGTGGTGCCGATCTGGTTCCTGTGGGAGGACGAGGCCTTCTGGTGGCTGACCGGGCCCTGGAGCAAGCTGGCCGAACGCCTCGCGGCCGACCCGGCCGTCGCACTGGTGGTCGACAGCTGCGATCTGGTCGTGGGTGAGGTGCGACAGGTGCGTGCCAGCGGGCGGGCCGAGGTGGTCGCCTACGACCCTGATCGCGCCTACCGCAAGCTCTCGAGGTACCTCGGGAGCGATCCATCGACGTGGGACGCCTCCCGTTTCGTCGTGGAGGACCCCGCGACCACCCAGACGCGTTTCGTGTGCCTCGTACCCGACCGACTCACGGCGATGGATCTCTCCTTCGTTCCCAGCCGCTGAGGCCAACGGTGGTCGGGGCCGTTCGGCCCCGCGGTCAGAGCACAGCGGCCGTTGCCCTCATCACGTCACGCCATGACGATCGAGGTCACGAGCCGGAGGTCGCTGATGGTCGAACGCCGTAGCTGGGCCGAGCCGTTCCGCATCAAGGTGGTCGAACCGATCCACATGACCACACGAGAGGAGCGTGTGCGAGCGATCGAAGAGGCGGGCTACAACACCTTCCTCCTGCGCGCCGATGACGTGTACATCGATCTGCTGACCGACTCCGGCACCTCGGCGATGTCCGATCGGCAGTGGGCGTCGATGATGATCGGCGATGAGGCGTACGCCGGAAGCCACAGCTTCTATCGCCTGGTCGACGCGGTGCAGGAGGTCTACGGCTACGAGGAGTTGGTTCCGACCCATCAGGGGCGAGGTGCCGAGCACATCCTCAGTCAGATCCTCATCAGCCCGGGTGACGTCGTACCCGGGAACATGTACTTCACCACGACCCGGTTCCACCAGGAGTACGCAGGTGGCCGGTTCGTGGACGTCATCGTCGAGGAGGCCCACGATCCCGCGGATCTGCACCCCTTCAAGGGCAACATCGACCTGGCCAAGTTGCAGGCGGTGATCGATGAGCACGGCGCGGAGAAGGTCCCGTACGTCTCCTTCGAGACCAACGTGAACATGGCCGGTGGGCAGCCGGCATCCATGGCCAACCTCAAGGCGACCTACGAACTCTGCCGCGCCAACGACATCCTCGTGATGCTCGACGCCACCCGTGCACTGGAGAACGCCTACTTCATCCAGCAGCGCGAGGCCGGCTTCGAGGACCGCAGCATCGGGTCGATCCTGCGTGAGATCTGTTCGTACTCCGATGGCGCGACCGTGTCCTCGAAGAAGGACAACCTCGTCAACATCGGGGGGTTCCTGGCGCTGCGTGATCCTGAACTGGCCCGGCGAGCACGCGCTCTGCTGGTCGCGTTCGAGGGTCTGCAGACCTACGGCGGCATGGCCGGCCGCGATATGGAAGCGCTGGCCACGGGCATCCGCGAGATGGTCGCCACCGACGACCACATCCGGGCTCGGATCGGACAGGTCGAGTACCTCGGGGACCTCCTCATCAAGGCCGACGTCCCGGTCGTGCGCCCCATCGGCGGACACGGGGTCTTCCTCGACGCAGCCGCGATCGTGCCCCACGTGCCACAGGACCGGTTCCCGGCACAGGCGCTGACCGCAGCCTTGTACGTCGACGCCGGCGTGCGCGGCATGGAGCGCGGGGTGGTCTCCGCCGGCCGAGACCCGGCCACGGGAGACCACAAGTACCCCAAGCTCGAACTGGTACGTCTGACGATCCCGCGACGGGTCTACACCCAGGCGCACATGGATGTGGTCGCGGAGTCGGTCATCGCGGTGCACGAACAGCGCGATCGGATCGAGGGGCTCCGCTTCACCTACGAACCGGAGGACCTGCGGTTCTTCCAGGCGAGGTTCGAACCGATCCCCGCCTGAACCTAGGTGCGCCTCAGCGAGCTGGGTCGAGCATGAGCTTGCCGATGGTGCGACGTTCCCGCAGGTCACGGTGGGCCTGGGCGGCCTCGGACAGACCGTAGGTGCCGCTGACGACCGGGCGCAGCTTGCCCCCTGCGGTCAGCTCGAGCAGCTCCTGCATGGGAGCGGCGAAGTGGCGCTTCGGATCCGTCATCGCGTGGGCGAGCCAGAACCCGATCACGCCCCGTGAGCGACCCATCAGCTGCCCGAGGTCGATGCGTGAGGGCGCTTCGCGGGACGCCATGCCGAAGCACACCAGCCGTCCGAACGGTGCGAGCGCTGCCAGGCTCTGATCGGTGGTGCGGCCCCCGACCATCTCCAGGACGACGTCGACCTTGCGGCCCCCGTTCGCGGCCTCCAACGCGGCCTTGAGGTCATCCTCGCGTGCGTCGATGGTCACGTCGGCTCCGAGCTCCGTAGCCAACTGGCGTTTGGCCTCGCTGGACGCCACGGCGATGACCCGTCCGGCGCCGTAGAGCTTGGCGAGTTGCACGGCAAGGGTGCCGACGCCGCCAGCCGCGGCGTGGACGACCACCGACTCCCCACTCTCCAGCTTGGCTGAGGTCCGCAGC
>SKNK01000248.1 GCA_007120565.1 Nitriliruptoraceae bacterium
CGGACATCCCCGGCACCTCGCCGCGCTCAACGGCTGCGGCGATACGCCCGTAGCTGTGGTGGGTGTCGGGCGCTCCCCGGACCGCGACCCCGCCATCCCGGACCTCAAGGTCGGCCTCATCCACCTCCAGGAGGTGGGCGAGCGCACGGCGTGCTTCCTCGACGACGCCCTCTGCGGCGACCGAGACCGCGACCCCGCCGACCGCCATCGACCGCGACCCGAAGGTTCCGGTCCCGCTCGTGACCCGCGAGGTGTCCCCGTGCACCACCTCGATCCGGTCGATCTCCACGTCGAGCGCGTCCGCGACGATCTGCGCCAAGCTGGTCGCGGTCCCCTGTCCTGACGGGCCGAGGCCGGAGTAGACCACTACCTCGCCGTCGCTGTTGATCTGGACGGACCCGAACTCCGATACGCCGGGGCCGACCCCACAGCGATCGAGGTAGCTCGACAGCCCGATGCCGAGGAGCCGCTCGCTTCCGCTCGCTCGTCGTTCGCGCTGTTGTTGGCGCCAGTGGTCGTAGTCGACGGCGGTCAGGGCGGCGTCGAGCCCGGCCGCGTAGTCACCGACGTCGTAGGTGAGTCCGCCGATCGACGCGAAGGGGAACTCCTCCGGGGCTGGGAAGTTGCGGCGGCGCAGCTCGGCGGGATCCATCGCCAGTTCGTGGGCGACGTCGTCGATGGCACGTTCGAGCACGAAGGCCGCCTCGGGTCGGCCGGCGCCGCGGTAGGCGGCGGTCGGTGTCGCCGTGGTGAACACGCCCTTGGCGTCGAAGCGAAAGGCCTCCCAGCGGTAACACCCCGGACCGATCTTGTTGCCGTTGAGGTGGATGTTGCCGCCGATGCGGGTCAACCAGGCGCCACAGTCACCGGTGACCTCCAGCTCAAGCCCCAGGAGCGTGCCATCGCGACGGGCCGCGACCGTGACCTCCACCTCGATGCCGCGACCGTGGGTGGTGGTCTGCAGGTCCTCGGTGCGGGTGGCGGTGAAGGTCACCGGGCGGTCGAGCCTGCGTGCGATGGCGGTGCACAGCAGGTCCTCGGCGTAGGCGGAGAGCTTCGGGCCGAAGCCTCCTCCGACGTCCGGCGCGATGACGTCGAGCTCACCGTCGCCGAGCCCGAGAGCGGAGGCGATCATGTCGCGCAGGCGATGCGGCGACTGGGTCGAGGTGTGGACCACCAGGTGACCGTCCGCCTGCGGCTCCGCGAGCACCGAGCGTGCCTCGAGCGCGGTCGCCATGACCCGGGGGATCGTGTACGTCCGCCGCACCACGGCATCGGCGTCACGGACCACGGCGTCCAGGTCACCTTCCCGAGCGCCCTCGGCCCGGTAGACGACGTTGGTGCCGATGTCCTCGTGGACCAGCGCCTCGTCCTCGAGCGCAGCAGCGATGGTGGGGACCGCCGGGAGCTGCTCGTAGTCGACATCGACCAGGTCGACCGCGTCCTGCGCCTGGGCGGCGGTCTCGGCGACCACGACCGCGACGGGCTCCCCGACGTAGCGGACCTTGTCGATGGCCACGGGCCACTGACGTGGCTTGTGCGCCCCTTCGGGACCGATGATGTCCGGTGGTTGCACCCACCACGGCTGCGCATCCTCACCCGAGAACGCCGCGACCACCCCGGGCTGGGCCTGCGCCGCACGCAGATCGACGCGCTCGATCCTGGCATGGGCCATCGGGGCGCGGACAACGCCGAGGTGGAGCGTCCCGGGAGGTAGGAGGTTCGCGGTCCACCGCGCTCGCCCGGTGACCAGCCTGGCGTCCTCGGACCGGTGAACGGAACGCCCGACGTAGACCTCCCGCTGTCCGTCGGCCTGCGCCTGGTCCTGCGCCTCAGCGTGGGGATGTCGGCGTGGTCCGGGCACGATCCAGCTCCTCCGGCCGAGGGGTGGACCCGAGATGCGACCACCCCGCTCGGTGGAGAACGCTAACGGGGCCGCTCAGGATCTGCAGCGCCAGGGCCTCGACGACGGAGCCGGCTACCGGCGGCCGGCTACCGGCGCTCCGACCGAGGGGAGCTGGCCCGTGCTTGCCGCTCGGCTTCCGCGACGTCGATCACCCGGGTCCAGACGCCATCCTCATCGCAGGTGCCGACGGTGCCGCCGATGAGACGGTCCTCATCACGATCCTGATCGTCGTCTGGCTCGGGGTTCCAGGTGAGCGAGGTGCCCAATAGTCCCCAGCACGAAGCCGTGGACCCACGTAGAGACGGTCGGCTCGTGCGGTTGCTTGATGGGTCGGACATGACGTCGTCCTGTTCATCCGGACCTGTGGCGGGAGACGACCGTTCGGCCGGGACCCGTCGTCGGGCGATCCCCCCTGCATGATCACCCGACGACGGGGCCCCTCCGGCCTCGACCTTGCCCCAAGGTCGACGTTGGCCCCGCGCTTCGCTTCGGCCGTTCACCGGGAGAGGTACGGCCCGGCTGACGGCCTCGTGGAACCAGAGCGTCGGGGGCGGCGGTTGATACGAGTCGCCGTCGGGTGTGCCCCCAGCGCACACGACCTTGGCGTCAGAGGCGCACCCACGCGGTCTCGACGACCCGCCCCGTGGACGGCCAGCGACAGCGCAGCGAGATCACGCCCTGCGCGACCTCGACGACGAACCGCCCGAGGTCGTCGGTGACGGTCTCGGTCCGCGAGGCGTCCGACGGACCGGCATGAGCGGGGCCTTGGTGGGTGACGGTCAACTCCACCTCGTCGGCGGGGACGCACTGCCCGATCAGTCGACGTTGGCTCCCCTCAGCCACCACCTGGACCTCGACCTCGTTGTCGTCGGCGGTGAAGCCCAACCGTCGGCCCACCTCGGTCTGGCTCCGGACCCCGACCAACGGCGCGTCGGTGAGCGAGTCGAAGGTCAGCTGCGCGAGCTGCGCATCCAGCCGCAGGTAGGCCAACGTCGACCGAGCCGCCAGCAGAGCCTCTTCCGGCACGGGATCCAGGCGATGGACAACATCGCGCAGGTCCTCGAGCAGCGCCTCATCGGCCTGCGGGACGGCGTGTTCGGACAGCCCCTCGGGGGCGCCCTCCTGCGGATCGTCGCTCATGGGTTCCCTCCTCAGACACCCGGAGTCGCGAGGTCAGCCGGTGATACCTCGTGTGCGCAGATGCTCACGGAGCTGACCGAGACACCGCCCCCGGGTAGGCCCGATGCTGCCGATGGGGATGTCGAGGGCCTGGCTGACCTCCTCGTAGCTCAGCGGTGGATCCGCCATCAGGACCCGGAGCAGGGTCCGGCAACGCTCGCCCAGTTCGTTCAACGCGTCCCACAGTTGCGTGTCGCGTTCGGCGACGATCAGGTCGTGGTCCACCGTCTCCGCGGCATCCTCGATCTGGTCGAACTGTTCCTCGGGGGTCGGCCGTGCTCGATCCGCGTGGCGGAGGAGGCGGAGCGACTCGTGCCGTGAAGTGCTGGCGAGCCACCCTCCGACCGCGCGTGGTTCACGGATCCGGTCGAGGTGTTCGACCAACCGGAGCCACGTCGTCTGGAAGGCGTCATGCGCATCGGCGTCACTCAGCCCGTGCGACCTGATCACCGACCACACCAGACGGCCATAGCACTCGACGAGCCAGTCGAAGGCGTCCTGATCGCCTTCGGCGGCGGCGAGCACGTTCGCCTCGACCTTGGCGCGATCGATACCTACGGTCGCCAACGTGCTCCTCGATGTCTTGGGCGGACGGATGGTAGTCGGCCGTCCCCCGGCAACGGTGGCGACACCGCGGGTGGCTCCGTGTCGAGGGACGAGCTTCGAGGGACGAGCGGACGTCACCTCCGCGGCAACGACGACGCTCCGACGACCACGAAGGCGGCCCGGACGGCGCGTGCTCCCGGGCTCTGGTCGGCGACATCCACGATCGCCGAGGTCAGGGCTCGCTGGGGTGTGTCGCCCCGAGCGATCCGATCGTGGAGCTCCGCCATCAGCGCACCGGCGGTCTCGTCGGGGATCTCCATCACCGGCGCGACCACGCAGCGGACACCGAGGCGCAACAGGACGCTACTCAGGCCCAGGACGGCATCGCCTCGCAGCGTGGTGGTCGTCGCCGCATCGCAACTCGACAGCACCACCAGGGAGGGGAGATGACGCAGCCCTTCCAACTCGTAGACCGTGAGCAACCCGTCCGCCAGGCTCAGGGACGAGAACATCGGGTTGTCGCTACGGAAGGTGCCGTGTGCGGCCAGGTGAGCCGTATCCACGCTCTGCATCGCGGCCAGGACCGCGGACACGTTCGCGCCGTCCCCCGTCAACACCTCGGCAGCCGGATCCGCCTCGGCCAGAGCGGCAACCTCTTCTGCGGCACCGGGAAGATCGGGTCCGGCCACCAGCAGCGTCGACCCGCCACCGCGACGGCCCGCTCGCCCCACACCGTGCGTCCGATCGAGAGCCGCGGGGGCCTCCGTCTCGGCACTCAACCAGGCACCCGCCGACGGGGACACGGCGGGGACCTGCCCGATGAACGCCGCCAAGGCCGCCCACGGGAGCCCGTTGAGCACCGCGGTCGGCACGACGACGAGCCCATCGGCATCGACGCGATCGAGGCCAAGAAGCTCAGCGAGCTCCTGCGACGACCGGGCGAGGGAGGCTTCGGTCGCCGCCAGCAGGCCCGGCGAGCCGCCACCATGAGCCAGGCGTCGCACCGCCGCGCACAGGTGGTCGACGGTCGCGCGCACCTCCTCGACGGGGGCCAACCGATGGTGCCGGGTCACCTGCCGTTCGACCGTCACCGCGTGGAGGTCGCCGTCGAGGTGGAAGTAGGCCACCAACGTGCGCCCGGCCAACCGCCGCCGGAGCGCAGGAACATCCAGTTGCAAGCTGGCGGCGTCACCAGCACGGTGGGTGAGGGCGCGTGCGCGGTCACGGATCCGACGTTCGATCCTGCCCCGCTCACGGACCGCTGCGCCGGGATCGTCGCCCGCGCGGGCCGCATCGCGCTCCATCCGGTCGAGGCGCCGCAGCTCCGCGAGGTCGTCGGCGAGCTGGCGGTCGGCCGGCGGCAGACGTGGCACGCCGATGTCGGTGGCACGGACACGATCGAGGGCTCGCAGCACTTCGGCCGGGCGGCCATCTGCCAACGCGAGACGGATGGCCAGTCGAACCAGGTCGGTGGTGTTGCCAGCCGCGTGCGCGCGCATCTCGGCCGACGCGAACACCAGCCGGGATCGGTCGAGGGTCCGCAGCCCAGCCGTGACGGCCCGGCGCGCTCCGGACCGGTCCCCGGCATCCAGACGCACCAGCGCGGTTGCGTACCAGTGCTGAGCCCGGGCCAGCGCAGGCATGTTGCGGGTCGTGCCTCGCACCTGGTCGAGGATCCGCCGGGCGGTGTCGGTATCCCCGTCAGCCCTGGCCTGCCGTGCCGCGACCAACCGGGCGTCACGTGCCTCGGTCGCCCATCCCCCGGCCTCGAGGTCATCCGCCAACCTGTCGGCGGCGGGGACATCGATCGATCCGGTCGTCGCCGCGAGGACGACGTAGCGAGCATGCAGTTCCCACCCGGCACGGTCACCGCGCCGGAAACGCTCGCGGACCTGGTTGGCCAGGGAAGCCGCACGGTCGCGCTCCCCGACCATCAGACACAGGCGCGCGAGCAGTAGTTCGGCTTCCGCCGCGTTCAGGTGATCCTGAGCCAGCGCCCGCACCGCCGCCTCGGCCCGTTCGATGGCTTCCTCCAGCAGCCCGGCGTCTGCGAGGACCTCGGCACGGTCCACATCGAGCACCGCGAGTGCCGTGCTGTCGCCGAGCTCACGGAGTAGCTCATCGGCCTGCTCCAACAGGGCGAGGGATCCGGGTAGATCCCCTTCGCGACCGGCAACGAAACCGAGGTTCTGCAGCCCCAAGGCCACACCACGGGTCGCGCCGATGTCGCGTGCCAGTTCGACCGAGCGTTCCAGGTCCGCCCGGGCGTTCGCCAACCTCCCCGCGTAGGCGTGGAGCACGCCGCGGTTGCTGAGCAGCCGTGACTCCGCGGCGCGGTCGCCGGTCGCCCGAAGTCGAGGCTGCACGAGATCGTAGGTCCGCACGGCATCGTCCTGACGGCCAAGCCGCTGCAGGATCACCCCGCGCTGCATGTCGTTGCGGGCTGCATCGGAACCGTCGAGGGTCTCCGCAGCGAGTTCGGTCTCTTGCAGCGCCAACTCGGTGTGCCCGAGGGAGAGCAACACGGTCGCGAGGCTGGACCGGATCAGGGCTTCCAGTCGAGGGACCTCACCGGAGCTGGCCAGCCCTACCGCCGCGTCCAGCTCCTGGCGCGCCCCGGCGAGTTCACCCAACTCACGTAGCGCGACACCGAGGGCCCAGCGAACCTGCGCACGAGCTCGATCTCCGTCCCCGCAGTCCTCGAGCAGGGTCGCTGCGCGCTCTCGGAAGCCGGCCGGGTCGGCTTGAGCGTCCTCGACCAACACGAAGTGTTCGTCGGTGGCGGTCGAAGCAGGCATGATGCAGGGTAAGCAGGGGACGGGTGCGCGGGGCAACCGCGCTGACACAAGGGGAAGCAGATGGCTGCGAAGGGCGACGACGGCAACGGGCACGAGACACCGGAGCGCATCGAGGTAGGTGAGGAACGGCGACGTCGAGGTATCGGCATCGCCGGCGGGGCCGCGCCCTTCGCCTACCGGCGTGGACAGCTGTTGCTGCCGGGTCGGGATCTGGATGCCGCCATGCGGGTGAAGGCCTTCGCCGCGGCGCTCGAGGTCGAACCCGAGCCGCTCGCTATCGCTGACGGCGAGGTGGTGCGAGCCCGTGTCGCTGGTGAGCGAGACGTGGTCCAGGCACTGCGCTCGTCGGGTATCCGGGCCCAACTCAACCACGTGCTGTTCACCGACAACGCGACCGCCTTCGGCGCGAACCCGGCGTACCAGTCGAACCCCGCCTACCAATCCAACCCGGCGTATCAATCCAACCCCGCCTACCAGTCGAACCCCGTCTACGCGTCCACCACGGCGGTCCCGGCTTCCCCGCTGCCCCCCTGGCATCGCCCATCGGGAGGCGGCCCACTGATCGTGGTCCTGGACTCCGGACTCCAGACCGCCGGCAAGGAGACCGATGAGGTCGAGGTTCCCGGGTCGAGCCGATCACCAGCACACTCCGGCCTGAAAGAGCACGCGGTGCTGCCCGAGACGTGGCGGATGGCTCCCCTCGACGACGATCCTCGCGCCGACGAGGACCTCGCGGACGAGAACGGTGACGGCTACCTCGACCGTGCTGCCGGGCACGGCACCTTCATCGCCGGGATCGCGGCACGCCTGTGCCCGACCGCCGATGTCCGGACGGCCGCGGCCGTCTCCAGCTTCGGTGACGGGGATGACTTCACCCTGGCCGCCGCCCTCGGCGAGGTCTTCGCCGACGGCCGGCCCTGCGTGGTGAACATGTCCTTCGGCGGCCACACTGAACATGACGAACCGCCGCTGGCGATGGAAGCGATCATCCGCCAGCACGCGAAGCCAGACGGGCCGACGGTGCTGGTCGCCTCCGCCGGCAACTCGTCCACCTGCCGCCCCAACTGGCCAGCGGCCTTCAACGACGTGATCGCGGTGGCCGCGCTCGACCGCTGTGGACGACCGGCGTGGTTCACCAACTACGGCCACTGGGTCGACGCGTGTGCGCCGGGGGTGGATGTCGTCAGCACGTTCCTACACCATCCGGGACTGACCGTGGGCGACACCACACTCGAGGAGTTCGATGGGTGGGCCAGTTGGTCGGGCTCGTCCTTCGCGGCACCCAAGGTGGCAGCCGCGATCGGACGCGAGATGGTCGTCAGCGACATCGAGCCGAGGCAGGCGGCACACCGTGTCGTCCACGCCTACGGGCTGTTCCGCCTGCCGAACCTCGGCACGCTCGTGAACCTCCTGTGAACGCCCGTCGGTGGGGCATCGTCGGCACCGGCGGGATAGCCGCGAGCTTCGCGCGGGCGATCATCGCTGAGGGCGACTCCGTCGTCGCGGTGTCCTCGGGGTCGGAGGAACGCGCCGGGCGGTTCGCGGCGGAGTTCGGCGTACCCAACGCCTACGGCGAACACGCCGCGCTGATGGACGACCCGGCCGTGAACGTGGTCTACGTCGGGACCACCAACGATCGCCACCACCTCGACGTCATGGCCGCCATCGAGGC
>SKNK01000477.1 GCA_007120565.1 Nitriliruptoraceae bacterium
GACGGGATCCCCCTCGCCCTCGAGTTGGCTGCGGCACGGCTGAACGTGCTCTCCCTCGAGGAGCTGGCGGAGCGCCTGGAGGATCGTTTGGCGGTCCTGGCTCACGGACGTCGGTCTGCACCCGCACGGCACCGCACCCTCGAGGCCGCGATCGCCTGGAGCTACGACCTCCTGAGTGTCCAGGAACGCCGTCTACTCACCCACCTCACGGTCTTCTCGGGGGGCTCCACCGTCGGCGACGCCGAGGTGGTCTGCGCCGAGACCGGCGAAGGTCGCACCCCCGTGGTCGACCTCTTGGGAGCACTGGTCGACAAGTCCCTCGTCCAACGAACGACCGACCCGGATGGGCGAGCACGGCTCGACCTGCTGGCGACCGTGCGATCGTTCGCCGAGTCCCGCATCGAACCCGACGACGCGGGCCGGCTCCGTGATCGTCACGCAGACCACTACGCGGAGCTGGCCGAGCTGGCTGCACCCGAGCTCACGGGAGCTGACCAGGTCGCCTGGCTCAACCGCCTCCACGCCGAGCAGGGGAACCTGCGAGTGGTGCTGGAGCGCGGCGATGCTTGGAGTGCCCGTCTGGCGGCCTCTGTCTGGTGGTTCTGGCTGCAGTTCGGCCACGCTGTGGAGGGCGACCGATGGCTACGCGGGTCCATCGGCGGTTCCTCCGAGCTGTCCACCGGGAAGGAGCTGGAGCTGCATCGCGGTGCCGCCCGGCTGGCGGCAGCGGTCGATGCACCCGTCCGTGCTCGTGACTACCTCGACGTTGCCATCGCGGTGGGGCAGCGGATGGAGGCATGGCCTGGTGTCGCTCAGGACCATGCGCTCCGAGCGAGGTTCCACGCCGAGGACGGGGCCGCAGCAGCCGTTGAGGCACTGGCGCTGGCACGGAAGATCGCCGATCGGGCGGACGATGCGTGGACCATCGCCACGGTCGAGCAACACGCGGCGACCGTCGCCTGGTACGCCGAGGAGTTCGATGCCGCCGCGGTGGCTGCAGAGGCCGCTGAGGCGGGGTTCCGTGCCGCAGGCGACCGGTGGAGTGCCTGCCTGGCGCGGCTCGACGCGGCGCGCATCGCTCGACGGCGGGGAAGGCGTACCGAAGCTGCACGGCTGCACCGAACCAACCTCGAGCGCGGCCTCGACCTGACCGTGTCGAGCCTCGACTTCGTCGGCCTGCCCCAGGACCTACAGGATCTTGCGTCGTTGGCGCTCGAGAGCGGTGAGGTGGAACTCGCGGCGACGTTGCTCGGGACGATCGCCACCCTCCGCACCGCGGTGGAGCTTCCGGGTTCCACGGCTGCTCGCCTCGACGACCTGGTGGAACGGGCACGGGCCTGCCTGGACGCATCCGCGTTCGAGCGCGCGTACGAGCTCGGTCGGGTCCACCCCGCCGAGGGTTCGGTTGCGTTGGCCCTGGAGCTGACGTGTTCCTTGGTCTCCGAGACCACAGCCCGTTGACCGCTCCTACGTCGCCGGTTCGTAGATCGAGACATGGCTCGTGCTGGTGGTCGTGAACGGGGAACGGTCCCAGCCGCCCCAGCGCTCGCGCAGCCGGAGCCCGGCGAGGCGGGCCATCAGGTCGAGTTCACTCGGCCAGCAGTAGCGGATGTAGACCGGCCGCAGACGCGTTCCTCCCTCGGTGATCATCACGTGCTGGCTCTCGACGGTCTGTGACACCGCGTCGTGCTTCGAGACCTCGAGGCCGATCCGATCGGTCTGGACCCTGGATGCGCGGACCGTCTGGCCGCCGTCGAAGCGTGAGAGGTCGGGGACGAAGGCCTCGATGACGAACACCCCATCGGGGCCGAGGTGGTGGGCCGCGTTCTGGAAGCATCGGACCTGTGCTTGCTGGGTGGTCAAGGCGAACAGCGTGTTGAACACCAGAAGGATCAGATCGAACTCGCCCTCGACGTCGACGTCTTCGATGTCTCCCAGGGAGGTGGCGACCGCTTCGCCCCCCGGCTTGTTCTGGAGGAGTTCCAGCATCTCCTGCGAAGCGTCGATGCCGTGGACCTCGAGGCCCCGCTCGACGAGCGGCAGCGCCACCCGGCCCGTGCCGATCGCCAACTCGAGGACCCGGCCGTCCCCCGAGAGCTCAACGAGACGCTCGACGGTCAGGTCGGTGCCGTCGTCCGCGAGTCGAGCACCGAAGAGGTCGTCGTAGACGTCGGACCAACGTTCACCGTAGGTCTTCGCTCCGTAACCCTCCATGTCGTGCCTCCATCCTCAACTCATGACGACGCTGCGCGTCGCCGGGTCCACAGGAAGGCGAGCACAGCGTGGCGTGGGTCACAACCTCGAGATCGCAGGGGTGGCTACACGCACCGTGCGCGCCTGTGGCCGGTCAGGGGCCGAAGTGACGGGAGAAGGCCCGGCGAGATCGGAACTCGACGCCGACATTCGGTGTTCCTTCCAGAGACCGCGCCCTCCGACCTGCCAGCAGCCACCCAAGTGGCCACCGGTCTCGAACCGGGGGGAACGCAAGGAGAGATGCACCGTGGACATCCCGAACGGCGCTGAGGTGCCGAACCACGTGCCGGAGACGCTCCAGGAGGAGCATCTCACCGAGGCGCGACGCACGGTCGCCAACAGTCGGGGTGTGCGCGCGGCGGCCCGCCGTCTGGCCACAGCGCGGAGCGACGACGAGGCCTCGGTGATCATCCGACGGTGGCTGCCCGCCATCTACGGGGCCCATGCGCTCGCGGCGATGCTCACCATCGCGTTCGCGCTGGCCACCGCCACCTTCGCGGTCGGAGCCGTCGTCCTGGTAGGCATCGGCGTGTCCACGATCATCGTGCGGTCCCTGGCAGCCACGCTGGTGCGACAGCACCTCGCATCCGATGCCGTCACGGCACGTGACGCGTCGAGCTAGCCCTGTCGATCAGCGGGCCTCTGTCGCTGACCGACCGTGCGGGAGCGTTTGCTCTCCGGTGGCCCCTACCGTCGGCGGTGCTCCTCGCGGAGCCACCGAGGGCACGTGCCTGCACGACTCCTGCCTGCCGGGAGGTGTGATGATCATCCGGTCAGTGTGGTGCGGGTTGACCTCGCGCGAGGTGCCCGGCAGACTCCCGCCGTACCGCAGGACCCGTTCGGTGAGGCTCCTGCGAGCGTGATGTGACCGCCACCCAGAAACGTCCAGAGACGCCAACGGGTCAACAGGCGTGGCCGAACGAAGGCTTCGCTTAGCGCGGTCCGCGGGCAGATGCTCGCTGGTGCTCGCAGTGCCGAAGCTCGACGACTGGGCCACGTCCGGCACCACCGAGTGCCGACACGTTCACGAGGCCCCGTCGTCGGGGTCTCGTTGCCTGTTGAGGCAGAACACCGAACGAACGACGACGCGGTCGCTGTCTGGCGACATCCGAGGAGGTGAGACCGCTGGACCCCAGCTCTCCCGACAGATCCGAGCGTCGTGTGGCGGTCGTCGTGCCCTGCTAGCGGGCGCGTCGCTGCTCGCGACGCGACCCGACCCGACCCGGCTGCAAGCTGCGCCGGGAGATCGACGAGCACCGACATGACCCAGGACACCATCACCCTGACCGACCTGGTCGCCCGCCAGGACCTGGATGCCATCGACCGGTGGCTGAGCGAACTCGGCGCCTTGGATGTTGCGGACGAACTCGCCCGGCTTAAGCCCTCCGAGCGCGCGGTGGTGTTCCGTCTGCTCGCGAAGGACCGGGCTCTCGCGGTGTTCGAGGCGCTGGACCCGATCCACCAACAGCAGCTACTGGACGCGTTGGCCGACGAGTCAGTGAACGATCTGTTCCTCGGCCTCGATCCCGATGACCGGGCCCGCCTGACCGACGAGATGCCTGCGAAGGTCGCGAACCGTCTGCTGGCGGGTCTGCCCGACCATGCACGCAAGAACACCAACATCCTGCTGGGCTACCCGGAGGAGTCCGTTGGGCGGGGCATGAGCCCGCGGTACGTCTCGCTGCGCGCGTCGTTGACCGCGGCCGATGCCCTGGCCAAGGTCCGTCGGGCGGGGTTGCGCTCCCGCGAGGTGCTGGTGTTGCCGGTCACTGACGACCAGCGGCGGCTGGTTGGGGTGGTGGACCTGCCTGATGTGGTCACCGCGACATCCGACACCCGGATCGATCAGCTGATCGGGCCCGAGACCTACTCGGTGCGGGTGAACGAGGACCAGGAGGTCGGCGCACGACTGATGCAGGAAGCCGATCTGGTCGCTCTGCCGGTGGTCGACACGGAAGACCGGCTGGTCGGGGTGTTCACCGTCGATGATGCGATGGAGATCCTCGAGCAGGAGGACACCGAGGACTTCGCCCGGGCCGGTGGTGCCGAGCCGCTGACCGTGCCTTACATGGAAGCGACCGTGCTGCAGCTTGCCCGCAAGCGGGCGACCTGGCTACTGGTGCTCATCCTGGCCGCCGTGGCGACGGTCAACGTGCTCGGCGTGTTCGAGGACACCCTCGAAGAGGTCCTGGCGTTGGCGCTGTTCATCCCGCTGCTGATCGACACCGGCGGGAACTCCGGTTCGCAGGCCGCGACCGTGGTGATCCGTGCCATGGCCGTCGGGGAGGTCCGCTTCTCTGACCTGCCCCGGGTACTGAAGCGCGAGCTGGTCGTGGGGCTGTTGCTCGGGCTGATGCTCGGGTTGGTCGCGATCCCGATCGTGTGGGCGTTCTTCAGCATCGAGTTCGCGTTGGTGATCGGCAGCACCCTGTTCGTTATCTGCACATGGGCCTCGTTCTCCGGCGGGCTGCTACCCATCGTCGCGAAGCGCATCGGCATCGACCCGGCTGTGGTCTCCGCCCCGCTGATCACGACCCTGGTCGACGCCACCGGTCTGATCATCTACTTCCTCATCGCCCAAGCCATCCTCGGCATCGGTTGACCGCTGACGTGGTGTGGTCGGCTACCGGCCCGGTGGCCGATCACACCCGTTACGTCGCGTTGTACGGCAGGCGGAGGTGTTGCGAGGCCGTCGATCGACGGCTTGGCTCCGCGCTCCGTGACCGGGTCGGGTTCATGCTGGCCGTCGATCCGGACCATCGATGCCAACCTGAGGGGATGACCTATGAGAACGCCGCCGCTCAGCCGCCCCGAAGCGGTGCGCCGGGTGGGGCTGTACAACAACCTGACCATCGGGTGGAACGTCGTCGAGGGCGTGGTCGCCATCGGCGCGGGGATCGTGGCGGGGTCGATCAGCCTCATAGCCTTCGGACTCGATTCCGGAGTGGAGGTCTCGACCTCGCTGGTGCTGGCCTGGCGTCTCGCTCGGGAACGTCGCGGCGGGTGCATGGCGGGCGCTGACCGGCGAGCGGTCCGCTGGATCGCGGTGTGCTTCGCGGTCCTCGCCCTGTACGTCGGCTACGAGGCCTTCAGCCAGCTTCTCGCCCAGCGTGCCCCGGAGGTCAGTCTGGTCGGCATCGTGCTCGCTGCGGTGTCGGTGGTCGTGATGCCGCTGCTGGCCCGCGCGAAGAAGCGGCTCGGTCCCACGCTGGGGTCACAAGCCGTGGTCTCCGAGTCCCGACAGACCGAACTGTGCGCCTGGCTCTCCGCTGTGGTGCTCGTCGGGCTGGGACTCAACGCCGCGCTCGGGTGGTGGTGGGCCGACCCCGTCGCCGCACTCGTGCTGGCTGCCTTCGCCAGCTACGAAGCGGTTCGCACGTGGCGGGCTGACAGCCTCGCCGACACCTGCTGCGCCTGAACGGGGTCCGCGCCACGTCTGCGAGACCCCTGTGCCGCGTCATCCACAACCCCCACATCGCCCTCGATGTCAGACCCGCGCGGCGTACGGTCGTCTGCGGTCCTGATGCTGGCTCACGGGGAGGTCGAACGGATGTGGCGTCGCGTGGTGGTCGTCGTCGTAGCGATCGTGGTCTGTGACGTGGGGGGTGCATCGGTCGGCCTGCTCTCGGGTGTGCCGTCGGCTCGGGCAGAGGTAGCTGCCGACCTCGGCAGCGACGACGTGCCCTTCACCCCGCCCGATCCCTTCCACCCTGTGCCACTGCCCGAACCCGAGACGCGGCCGGGGGAGCGGTTGCCTCTCGGTTGGTCTCCGGAGAGCGAGGTCGTGGTTCGGTACGAACCACCCGTCGCAGGCGAGGTGGTCCGACCCTTCCAACGGCCGTCGACGGGGTTCGGGTCGGGCCACCGGGGGGTCGACCTCGACGCGACTCCCGGCACGCCGGTCTCGGCTGCCGCGTCCGGGCACGTGCACCATGCGGGGGCTGTGGGTGACCTCGTCTGGGTGTCGATCGGCCATGCCGACGGGATCCTGACCAGCTACGGGCCGTTGCGCGACCTGGAGGTGCGACGCGGGGATCAGGTCGTGCGTGGCCAACACCTCGGGGTGCTCGCCTCAGGTGGCCATGGTGAGGGCCGTAGCGACGAAGGTTTGCACTGGGGTGCACGACGCGGCCTGCTCTACCTCGATCCGCTCGACCTGCTGGATCCTGGCATCGCTCGACCCTCGCTCGTCGGGGACGGGGCGTGGCGGGGGATAGACCACGTCGTGACCCCGTACGAGCCGTGGGAAGGATCACGGTGGGGCGGCACCCGACTGTCTCCATCGCCGGCCGCGGATCGCCCGGGGTTCGCCGTGCCGCCCTCGCCCAACCATCTGCTCATGATCGGCGGACTCGGATCCCGCTCATCGGTGGTCCCGATCGACCCGAGCCACCTCGGCTACCCGGACCGCAGCGTCACGCTGTTCTCGTACGCCGGTCGCTACGACCCCGATGACCTCGATCCCGACGATCCCCGGCGCGATCAGCTGCCCTACGACCATCGAGATACGTGGGAGGGCGTCGAGGTCGCGGCACAACGCCTCCAGGAGCAGTTGCGTGAGCAGAAGAGACGTGAGCCGGGGCGCGGGGTGGACCTGATCGGGTACTCGCAGGGTGGGTTGGTGATCACGTACTACCTGACTCACCTCCACGACCCCTACGACCCGACCTTGCCCACGATCGGTCGTGTGGTCACCGTCGCGACGCCCCACCGCGGTTCGTACTTCGCGACCACGGCTCGCCTCGTCCGGGCGCAACCGGTGCTCGGTGCCGGGGTCGACTTCGTCCGTGGGCTGATCCCGGTCGGCGGCGGCATCTCCGCGCGCGAGCAGATCGACCTCGAAGCTACGGCGATCGATCAGCTCACGCCGAACTCGGGCTTCCTGCGCGACTACTCGCACGCCTGGCACGACGCGCTCCGCGAGGGGCCGGCCGGGCCCCTCGCGATGGGTACGGAGGTGCTGACGATCCACGGAGGTACCGACGTGGTCGTGCACAGCGACTCCGCTCACCTGCGCGATGACATCGTCACGCCCCAGGAGCCCGACCCGGACCGATCCCCGGGCTTCGAGGTCGACCAGGTCACCCGGACCACCTCGCTGCCCGGTGGCCACACGGGCGTCCTGCAGACCGAAGCGGTTCGGGAAGCGACCTGGCGGTTCCTCGCCGGCCAAGAGCCGACCACGGCAGGGCGCCCGCTGATCAGCACGCTCACCGATGAGGTCGCCTTGGCGACGACCGTCGCGTCGGCAGCGACGTTCGTGTATGGAGGTTTCTCCACCATGGCGGGCCGCGAGCTGTACCGGTACATCGCGGTCACCGACGACCTCGACGAACTCGTCGACGAGGACCGTGTCGCCGACGCTGGACAGCCGCAGTGGACGCAGCGGCGAGGAAGTCGGTAAGCTGCCCCCCGTCGGGCCTGCCTCGTCGGTAGGCCCGATGTCCTTGTTCGACCACTCATCCCACACGCTCGCCGACGGGTGACCCCGGTGCTTCGCGTTACTTCGCGAGGTGGGTCACACGCCCGCACCGCACTGATCATCGGATCGGCGGATGCGGCCCGGAGGACGCGAGCGGAGGCCCAACCGAACCACCAGGAGCATCATCATGGCCGTCGTAACCATGCGTCAGCTGCTCGAAGCTGGCGTGCATTTCGGACACCAGACCCGCCGTTGGAACCCGAAGATGCGTTCCTACATCTACGGCGAGCGCAGCGGTATCCATGTCATCGACCTGCGTCAGACCGTGCAACACATCGAGCGCGCCTACACCTTCACGCGCGACCTCGTCGCCAAGGGTGGCACCGTGCTGTTCGTCGGCACCAAGAAGCAGGCACGCGAGAC
>SKNK01000519.1 GCA_007120565.1 Nitriliruptoraceae bacterium
CGAGCTGTTCCGGCTGGACTCGCTGGAGGCGGTCGAGGAGCAGTTGGCCTTCCACGCGACCGGCCCCGACGCGCCCTTGGGGGTGATCGCGATGTCGCTGACCGGCGGCACCGACGGCATCAGCGACCTGGTGGCGATAGTGAACGCCGGCGTCGACGAGGTGGTGATCGACGATCTCTCGATCGCCGACGGCGACTGGGAGCTGCACCCGGTGCTCGCCGGATCCGCCGACGCCGTCGTACGCAGCGCATCGGTCTCCGGGAGCGCGTTCACCGTCCCGGCACGCACCACCGCGGTGTTCGTCCAGATCGACGGGCCGGAGCAGCCCGGACATCGGCCACCGCACGCTGGCGAGCCCGGGCCGCCGCCACACGCCGGCGTGCCCGGCCGCCCACCGCATGCCGGCAACCCGGGCAAAGTGGGCAGTCCGAGCAGCATCCCGGGCTCAGCACGACAGGTTCGCTGATGACGTTGCGCCGGGGTGTTCGTCGCCCCGACGCAACGCGATCGTGCACCGCCGGTCGGCCACGACCCGGGCTCAGCGGACAGGGCGTGGTCAGCCCGGGTGCAGGCCGATCAACTCGTCGGAGGTCCGCACGGCTGGCGCAGCGTCGGTGGCGATGAGCTCAGCGGGACGAGGGGACTCGAACCGCCAGCTCCGTGAGACGAGAACCAACGACCCAGGGACCGAGTCATCGTCGGTGGCCAGTGTCAGCCGGTCGATGAGGGGTGTCGCCGCCCCGGATCGCTCCGGAGCCACGGGCGACGCGGCGACCTCGGTGACCGTGAGCCCTGGCTCCACGCCGAGCTCCGTCGCGTACCCCTCGTCGATGTCCACGACCGCGATCCGATGGTGATCGTCGGGCGAGAGCAGGGCGAGCGCCTCGGGATCCCGCGTCGGCAGCAGGCTCCAGCAGCAGGTGGCGGTGCCCAGGTCGATCTCGTGCTGGTCCGAGGCGTTGCCGTCGAGCACCGTGAGGCCGATGCTCCGTCCCTCCTGGGAGACGATGACCACGCGATCCACCGGCCACTCATCCTCCGGCACGGACGCCCCGCCGGGCGGTGTACGGACCGGCTGGACGCCGATGACATCGTCGATCTGGGACGGCGTGCGCTCCGGGTCGGTGAGGTCGTACAACTCGACCGAGGATCGTGACGGCACGGTCAGTCCCGCGTTCAGCAGTCCGGGCGGGCCATCGGGCCGGTAGCGGATGGCCGTCGTGCCCACCACCTCGATGACCTCGTGGGAAGCGATCTCCAGCGGCCGGGCGGCCAGCGTCTCGCCGCTGCTGGGATCGAGGAGTTCGATGCGTCGATCGGTGAGCAGGGCGAGCGACCCGTCGGCTTGCGGGATCGGTGGGCGATCGCGGAGCAGCGTGCTCCCGCGCTCCCACCTCGGCATCAGGTCGTCCAGGCCGACGCCAGCGATCGTCTGGTCATCCGATGACTGCAGGATCGCCTGGTCGTCCAGGAAGGCGACGAGGCGGGCTGGGCGCAGGGTCCCCTGAGGCTCTCCCGTTGCCCGGTCGAGCCGCGTCAACCCGCCGGTCAGTGGCCCACGGAGTTCCTGGAGGCCCAGGCCGACGGTCGCCCGGTGCCAGACGACCACCTCGCCAGCGGCCCCGGGGTGGACGCGAGCGGCCTCGTTCGCGACGCGTTGGCTCCACCGACGCTCACCGCCGTCAGCACCCAACGCCGTGACCTTGCTGTCCCAGGTGACGATCAGCAGATCGTCGTCGATCTCAGCGACGCGGATCGGGGCGTTGGTGAGGTGGGGAAGCCGGAGCTCCTGCTGCCAGCCGACCTCGCCGGTCCCCGGGGAGATGGCGGTGAGGGTCGCGAAGGCCCGGGAAGGTTCCTCCCGGGTCTCGTCCGGCCAGTCTGTGGGCGGACCGACCTCCGTGTGCACGTGGATGAACCAGCCGCCCACCGGGTGAACCGGGCCGGGGGGAAGCTCCCTGCGCCACGTCTCACAGACCCCTCCGGTGCATGTCGGATCGGGGTCTGAGGCGAGCTCCGCCGCGGCCGGTGGGGCTGCCTGCTCGTCAGGACCGATCGCCTCGCGGTCGGGGAGCACCACCTCGGCGCTGCTCTCCGGTGGCTCCTCGATCCCCGGGCTCCGGGCGACGGTGGCAGCGACCACCGCAGCGAGCACAAGGACGACCACGACTCCCGCTGCCACGACCGCCCGAAGGATCGGGCCACCAGGCCCACGTCCCGATCGCACCACCTCGAACCCAGGGCCCTCGTCGCTGGCCACGGAGAGCACAGCACCGCAGCCACCGCAGAACCTCGCCGTCCGCCGCGGCCAGAACGCGCCACAGGCCACGCACTCGACGTTGCGGATGCGGTGCCAGCGGTCCATGTCCCAACGGTACGCGTCCGACCGGGCGACGTCCCCGGTGCGTCGAGGTCGTCTCGTCTCCGCGGACCCCGGTCACGGGGTGACCCGCGCGGGAAGTCGCCGATGGTCCGCCTACAGCAGGACCGTCACGGCGATCCACACCAGTACGGCCACCGGCAGCCAGCGGCCGACGGTGTAGATCCGTTGGACCCACCACCTCGAGGTGGTCCCGAGCGCAGACTGCAGCCGCGCCGGAGGTACCAGCCAACAGAAGAAGCCCGCACCGAAGATGCCGGAGAACAGGATGAACTGGCCCCCGACGTACTGGTCCAGCCAGTCGAGGAAGCGGGTCTCCCCGATGCTGACCTCGAGCGGGGTGAAGCTCAACGCCGACGGGATCGCGAGGAGCAGCATGACGCCGGCGACCCCAAGCACGGCAGGCGTGTGCCGTAGGCGGAACTCCTCGGCGACCGCACTCAGGATCACCTTGAGCCCGGCCAGGCTGGAACTGAACGCGGCGACGAAGAACAACCCGAAGAAGGCGATCGCCAACGGCAGCCCCCACGCCATCCCCTCGAAGGCCCGAGGCAACGTGCTGAAGGCCAGTTGGCTGCCCTCGCCGGGGTCCAGACCGTGGGTGAACACGAACGGGAAGATCATCCAGCCGGCGAGCAGCGCGATGCACGTCTCGGTGACCGCGATGATCAACGACGCGCGAGGGACGTGGGCCTTCTTCGGGATGTAGCTGCCGTAGGTGACGAGGTAGCCCTGGCCGATCGCCAGCGAGTAGAAGCCCTGCCCGAACGCGATGACCCATAGCGTCGGGTCACGCAACGCGGACAGGTCGGTCCCGAACAGGAACCCGCGCGCCTCGTCCCAACCGGGCGTCCGACTCGCGGCGATCACCAGGCCGACGATCAGCAGCAAGAGCAGCGGCATGAGGAACTTCGAGAAGCTCTCGATCGCGCTGATACCCCGGATCAACAGGATCGTGGCCAGGACGACGACCACCACGAGGTAGAACAGGGAGGCGTAGCCGGAGGAGAAGTCCTCGAAGAGGCGGACGTTGTTGCGGACCGCATCCGCCGCGTACCCCAGCGTCCAACCGGTGATCACGAGGTAGTAGCTGGTGATGACGGTGGTGAGGCCGACGACGAACCACCCGTACCACGCGCCGCTCCGGTGCACCTGTCGGTAGGTGTGCACCGTGTTGCCCTGCGCCAGGCGGCCAGCAGCTACCTCGAGGTACATCAGGGGAAGGCAGACGACCGCCATCGCGATGAGGTAGGCGAGGATGAACCCGCCACCGCCGTACTCACCGGCGAGGTAGGGGAAGCGCCAGATGTTGCCCAGCCCAACCGCAGCAGCCGCCATCGAGAAGACGAACGCGGGTTCCGACGACCACTGTCCGCGGCTCTTGGCCGTCTCGTCCCCGGGGCGCGCGGGCTCTTCTCCTGCTCCGATCTCCGGCACGGACGAACGCCTCCTGTTGGTGGTCGCGAAGGGAGAACCCGTCAGCCGCACCTGGCGAGCGCCGGGTCCAGCAGGCGCCGACGTTACTCACCCTCGAGGTGGAGCGAGCACCCGATCACGCCGCCCGATGCTGATGAGCACCATGGACCGACCGTCGTGTCCGATGTCACGAGCACCGTGCATGCCCAACCGCTGCATCACGGCACGTGAGCGCTGGTTCGCCGGCTCGGCGAAGGCGACCACCTCATCGACGTCGAGGTGGTCGAAGGCGAAGGCCAGTCCCGCCCGGCCGATCTCGGTGGCGTAGCCCTGACCCCAACGGTCGCCGCGCAGGTACCAACCGACCTCGAACCGCTCACGGCCATCGACGGGTCTCCATGAGACGCCACCCCGCCCGACCACCCGGCGATCGCAGGGTCACGGTGGAGCTCGACGGCATCGTTGACGACGTCTTCGGAACCGGAGATGCCTGCTAGCTTCGTTCACGTGGTCGTCTGACGTATCGGAGCCCTGTGGACCCCATGCCCTACCGACGACTCGGCAAGACCGGGTACGACGTGAGCGCGGTCAGTCTCGGTACCTGGGCGATGGGCGGCGGCTGGGGTCCGGTCGACGACGAGCGCAGCCTGGCCACCCTGCACGCGGCGGTCGACGCCGGCACCAACCTCCTGGACACCGCCGACGTGTACGGCGATGGACACAGCGAGCGCGTCATCGCTCGCTTCCTCGCCGAACGGGACGAACGGATCTACGTCGCGACGAAGGTCGGTCGGCGCGCTCCCCTCGACCCCGCCGAGTACACCCTCGACAACCTGCGCGCCTGGACCGAGCGGTGCCGCGACAACCTCGGCGTCGCCACCCTCGATCTCGTCCAGCTGCACTGCCCCCCGCCGGAGGTCTACGACCGGCCGGAGATCTTCGCGTCGTTGGACCGGCTGGTCGAGGACGGGCTCATCGCCCACTACGGCGTCAGCGTCGAAACCGTGGACGAGGCGCTCCGCGCGATCCGCAACCCCGGTGTCGCCACCGTCCAGATCATCCTCAACATGTTCCGCCAGAAGCCGCTCGAGGAGTTCCTGGGCGCCGCAAGCGAGGCGGATGTCGGCGTCATCGCTCGGGTGCCACTGGCCTCTGGACTGCTGAGTGGCAAGATGACGCGCGACACGACCTTCCCCGAGGACGACCACCGCAACTTCAACCGTGACGGCCAGGCGTTCGACGTCGGCGAGACCTTCGCCGGTGTCGACCTCGCCACCGGCATCGCTGCGGTCGAGGAGTTGGCCGATCTCCCGCCTGCGGGAACCTCGCTGGCGCAGCTGGCGATCCGGTGGATCCTGATGCATCAGGTCAGCACCGTGATCCCCGGCGCGAAGGACCCTGCCCAGGCTCGAGAGAACGCGGCTGCCGCGACCGCCCCTCCGCTGGACGACGCCGCGATGCAGCGCGTCCGCGAGGTCTACCAACGCCACATCGCCCCGCAGGTCCACCACCGCTGGTAGCGGACCATGGCGCCGACCTCCGGGTCGGGGAACGGTCAACGAGCCACGCGATACCACAGGCTGAGCGGACCAGTGCGGTCCGGATCGATGGCCTCGAGCTTGATGCGGGTTCCGCCGGCATGTTCGAACAGCCGGACCCCGTCGCCCAGGAGGATCGGCGCGACGAGGACCAGGATCTCGTCGAGGAGTTGGGCCTCCAGGCATTGCTTCGCGACGCTCGCGCCCAGGACGTTGACGTACTTGCCGTTGGCTGCCTGCTTCGCGGCCAACACCGCCGTGGAAAGATCCGTCGTGAAGGTCAGATCGGGGTCACCTGGCGCCTCGTCGGGGTGGTGTGTCAGCACGATCGTCGGTCCGTGCCACTGTCCCCCGAACGCGCCTTCATCGTCGGTGCCGGCGTTCGGATCGTCTCCGGCGAAGGTGGTCTTGCCGACCAGGAGGGCACCGATGTTGCTCATGAGATCATCGACCTCGGAGTTCGACCGAACGAGCAGATCGCTGAGCCAGGACATGTCCCCGTCGACGCCGGCGATGAAGCCATCCAGCGACATGGTCGCGGAGTACAGCAGCTTGCTCATGATCCTCCTGACCGTGGTGGCTGAAGTGGCAGACGACGGGCCCTGCGGGAACTCATCGCGTCGGTGCCGAGTGCAGGTAGCGCTCCGTCAGTCGAGCGGTCGCATGAAGGACCACAGCCCACCCTCGGGGTCCCACGCGCTGTAGACGCGATAGCCGTAGGGTTGGTCGATCGGTTCCTGGGCGATCGAGGCGCCTCTGTCGCGCGCCTGCCGGTGATGTTCGTCGACGTCGTCGACCATGACGGCCACGCCGGAGGTGGCTGCCCCCAACGTGCGTGGCGAGGCCAGCCGGAAGTTGGGATCCTCCCCGTGGAGCCAGATCACGCCGTCGCCTGCATGGATCTCGCCGTGGACGACACGACCGTCCTCGGTGCGGTCGAGCTTGCCGGGTCCCAGCCCGAACACACCGGTCAGGTACTCGTAGGCAGCTTCCAGGTCGGTGTAGACCAGGAAGCTGATCCGCCTCTGCACACGGTCGTCGAGCATCGTCATCGTCTCCAGGAGTTCGAGAAGGTCATCGTTGAGCGGTCCGTGATCGGCAACCTCGGAGCTGAGGAGTCCGAGTACGCGGGTTCGCAGTCGAGAGGTCGCCTCGAGGCGTTCCTCGAGTTCGGCGAGGTGGTTGGTCAACGCGCCGCGAAGGCTCCACGCCGGATCATCGAGCGCGCGCCCGATCTCCTGGAGCGGGAGCCCGAATCGGCGGAGCAGGGTGATGCGGTAGAGCCGCTCGACGTCGTCTGGACCGTAGACACGGTGCCCACCATCACTTCGCTCGGAGGCAGTCAGCAGTCCGATCTCCTCGTAGTAGTGCAAGGTGCGCACCGTCAGGCCCGTGGCTGCTGCCATCTCACCGATCTTGCGTCCCACGATCCGCTCCCTCGTCACCAACGAGGTCGACGATACGACCTCACGCGGCGTGCGGTGCAAGGACCGGTTCGCAGGATCGCTGCCGACGGATGATCCCCGGTTGCGACCGAAGGGGCGGCTGCTCGCGACTAGCGTCGAGCCCATGTTGATCGCGACCGACCTCGACGGAACCTTGGTGCCCAACGGCGCGCCGGGCGTGAGCGCGCGCAGCGCGGCCGTCCTCGCGAGGGCCGACCGGGCTGGCGTGGCCGTCGTGTTCGTCACCGCACGCCCATTGCGGTGGATGGAACACCTGTGGCCGCACGTCGGAGGCCACGGTCGTGCCATCGTGTCCAACGGCGCGGTCGTCTACGACGTGCCGAGCCGCTCGGTGGTGCGCCTGGAGGGCATCGAGCCCGGAGCCGGACTGGACATCGTCGCGTCGATCCGTGCCACGGCACCGGCTGCCACGTTCGCGATCGAGTGCCTCGACGGCATCCGGGTCGAGCCCGACTACGACAGCCCGCACGAGCTCCTCGAGGACACACCCCGCGGCGGTCTCGAGCAGGTCTGGGACACGACCGCACTCAAGCTGCTCGTGCGCAACGACCGCGGACACACGACCGAGCCTGAGATCTTCCACCGGCAGGTCAGCGACGCCGTCGGCGACGCGGCGGTGTGTACGTGGTCCATGTCCGGCCTCGTCGAGATCAGCGCACCCGGCGTCACCAAGTCGTCTGCCCTGCGCTGGCTGGCAGCGGAACTCGGCGTCGACCGGGAGGATGTCATCGCCTTCGGGGACATGCCCAACGATGTTCCGATGCTGCGATGGGCGGCCACGTCCTACGCCGTCGAGGGGGCGCACCCCGAGGTGGTTGCCGCCGCTGACCACCGAGCGCCGAGCTGCGAGGAAGACGGAGTTGCGGTGATCATCGAAGCGCTGCTCGATGCCCGTTGATCCGTTACTTCGGATCGGTCGCTGGGCGCAGCCCGGCATCCGCCAGCCACCAGCGTGCCCGGCCGAGCCAGCGTTCGGACGAGAACAGCATCCACGCTTCCCGCCACTCCTCGTCCTGGTAGAGGGTGTCCTTGAACCTCCGGAAGGCGCCCTTGCCGTCGATAGCCAGGGCCAGCCGCTCCGCTAGGTGTTCGTCGGTGACGGTTCCGATGAAGTCGCGCATGTCGCCGTAGCCCACGCTGGAACCGAAGCCGATCACCGCCGCGAACGACTCCGGGACGTGGAACCCGTCGGGTTCCTCCTCGCCGATCATCGCCATCGGATCGCTGGGCCAGAATCGTCCCGTGGCGAGCTCCAACATCCAGCCCTCGTCGAACTCGGTTGGTGCGTCC
>SKNK01000492.1 GCA_007120565.1 Nitriliruptoraceae bacterium
CGGCACCGAGCTGTCGGTCTCCTCGATCCGGCCCTTGATCTCCGTGAACAGCTGCTCCTGCAGCTCCTCGAGGGGGGAGAGCTGCGCGTCGGCGTAGGCGTTCTCCGCCTCGAGGTAGGCCCGCATGGCCGGGTCGTCGCGGTCGCGCAGCCAGTGCCACGGGTCCTCGACGGTCGACCCGTCGGCACGTGTGAGGGTGTAGGGACGCTGCTCGGCCAGCGGCGGCTCGCCCAGCGGCGATGTCGAGGTGGTGTCGGTCACGGGCGGAGGGTCCTTCGAGGTCGCGAGGAGCGGGAGCGTACGCGCCGGCCGCCACCGGACCAGCGCGCATCACGATTGGTAGCCTGCTGGGCTCGACGGGTTCGCCCCCGGGGTCACCAGGCATCCCAGGGGCTAGCAGCCCTCGGGGACGGGTTCCACCCAACCACCGGGCGCAGGACAGGCGGGCTGTGAGCGGCACCTCGGACCGGACCACCGGCGACGGCAGCACGACGTCGCCGCTGGCCGCCGCGTGGCAGCGGCTGGGGCAGGTGGACGAACGGACCACGACGACGCGTGCGTTCTGGTTCGGGTTCACGTTCCTGGTGCTGGCGTCGGTCAGCGTCATCGCGGAACGGTTCACCGGCGAGCTCATCGGCGCGATGCCGCTCGTCGGACTGGCGATGGTGGCGGTCGCTCTCGGTGATCTGGTCCGACGCACGACCCCGACGGCGCTGTGCCGCCTCGTCGGCGGGGCGCTGGCGGTCGCCGTCGTCCTGGTGTGGACCACCACGATCTGACCGAACGACGATCCGTCGGCGGCACGTCGACGTGCGGGGGGCGAGGCTGGAAGCCCGATCCCTGGACCGAACAGAGCGCGGGAGGCGGCCGATGCGCGGCTACGACCAGGACGTTCGGACGCCTGGGCGAGCAGGCCGCAGCGCCGCTGCAACGCTGGGGTGAGCCCGTGGCGGATGCGTGATGGACCACCACCGCGCGCGAGGCATCAGGCCCTCGCGGCCGCCGCGTGCGACGCGCCAGCCGCCGGCGAGGAGGCGAGGAAGCTGACCAGCTCGGCAGCAACCGACCCGGGTTCGACGACCGGGCCACCGTGTCCGGCGCCGGCGAGCTCGCGGACCTCGGCGTGGGTGACGTGTTCGGCGACGTAGTGGACCGCGTCGGTGAACCAACGCAGGGGGGTGCGTGTGCCGTGGAGCAGCAGGACCGATGCGGTGATCTCGGCGAGGGCCGACGGGTTGGTCGGGCTGAAGGCCTCGGGCTCAGACTCGAGCTGGAGCTCCTCGAACAGGATCGGGGCGTACATCGCGACGTCGTCGATGTAGCCCGTGGCGTCGATGGTGGCCAGCTCGTCGTCGTTGGCGACGAACTCGAGGAAGCCGCGCATCGCCTCGGTCAACCGTCCCTGGGTGACGGCACGGGCCATCACATCGATCGGGTGCTCGAGCTGGTGGGCCTCGTCCTCGCCCAGAGCTTCCGGCGCGGGGGGCTCGTAGGCGATCACGGCCCCGACCGACGAGATGCGTGCGGCCGCGCCGAGCGCCAGCACCGCCCCGCGGGACGTGCCAGCGAGCGCCACCCGGTCGCCGATGCTGTCAGCGAACGCGGCGATGTCCTCGACACGTCGCTCGGGTGAGAGGTCGGGGTGCGAGTCGCTGAGGCCGCGGCCACGGACGCTCGGCAGATAGCAGGTGAACCGATCGGTCAGGTGCGGCAGCAGCGGGGCCCAGTCGAGGTCGCCATCGCCGGTCTGGCCGTGGACGAGCACCAGCGGTGGGCCCTGACCGTGGACGCGTCCGGCGATCTCGGTGCCGTCGTCGGAGCGGGCACGGTGGATCCGGTCGGCGGGCATCGGGAGCACCTCCTCGTGGGGACGACCCACGTAGATAGTACAACTGTACTAACAAACCTGGCACAGACGTGCTAGCTTGTCAAGGGTGCCGTCACGAGGAGTGCTGGAGCGGGAGATGGACGAGGCACGGAACGAGCCACAACGCCGCTCCGACGGTGAGCAGACCCATGCCGCCATCCTCGAGGCCGCCATGCGGCTGGCCTCGGTCGAGGGACTGTCGGGCCTGACCATCGGTCGACTGGCTCGTGAGGTCGGGGCGAGCCGAAGCGGGGTGTTCGCGCACTTCCGCTCCAAACTGCGCCTGCAGCAGGAGACCATCGCCGCCGCCAGCGAGATCTTCGACCGCGAGGTCGTCAGGCCAGGGCTCGACGCGCCTGAGGGGCTCGCCCAACTGGAGGGGTTCTGCGAGGCCTACCTCTCCTACGTCGAACGGGAGGTGTTCCCCGGTGGCTGCTTCTTCGCGCAGCTGCTGGCCGAGTTCGACGCACCTGACGGGGCGATCCACGATGAGGTCGTCACGTTCCAGCAGGGCGGGATGGCCCTGCTCGAGGGCCTGATCGTGACCGCTCAGCGCCGCGGCGAACTCGCCCCCGAGGTCGATCCCGGCCAGCTGGCGTTCGAGCTCTACGCACCACTCGAGCTCGCCAACTACTTCGCGACCCTGCACCGTGATCCCACGATCGTGGACCGTGGCCGCAGGGCCGTTCGGACCGCGATCGCCAGCGCCCGCTTGCGCGATCGGACCGGCTCGTCACCAGCCTCGTGATGAGGCCGCACCAGCCCATGGCGCTGCAACCGACGTCGAGGACCCGGGCGCCGGCTCCATCACCGGTCCGTGCGAGCAGCCCTCGGCCGACCCATGGCCTCCACGTTCTCGGCTCTCGCGGCGTCGCCTGAGGGGTCCAGGAGGTCCGGATAGCGCTCAAGGACAGCATCGACACCGCGATGCTGGACGCCCTGGCGGAAGAGCTCACGCAGGCATGGCGCGACTTCCCCGCGCTGCAGCTGGTCGGCTACGACGTGGACGCCCCGATCCGACTGACCGGACTGTCCATCGACCCGCCCCGGCTGAGGCGGTGGGCACGCGACGATCACCGTTCAGCTGCCCACCGACGGTAACGAGCCGGTCCCGGTGGTCAACGGCCGGGTGCTCGGGTCGAGCACCATCATCTTGGAGGCGTGATCGCGGCGACACCCGTGACGTCGTGTGTCTGCCCAGCGAAGACCACATGGACGGTCGAACGGCCAGCGTGCTGCTGTCGCTTGCGACGTACCGTCGGGGATCTCAGCGAACCCAGGTGGTCATCCCATCTCAAGCACGGTTGCAGAGCGTCTGCTCGATGTCCTTGTGGCCGCAGGCGTCCGGCAGGTGGTGGGTATCCCCGGCGACGCGGTCAACGTCATCATCGATGCCCTGCGCCGGGACGATCGCATCGAGTTCATCGGGGTCCGACACGAGGAGACCGCCGCCTTCGCCGCGAGCGCCCGAGCGAAGCTGACGGGCGAGTTGTCCGCGGTCGTGGGGACGAGCGGTCCCGGTGCCATCCACCTGCTCAACGGCCTCTACGACGCGAAGCTGGACCATGCGCCGGTGATCGCCATCACAGGACAGGTAGCCGGTGACCAACAAGGGATGCACGGCCACCAGGAGGTGGACCAGCATCGCCTGTTCGCCGACGTGGCCATCACCTCGCAGTTGCTGGTCGATCCAGCGCAACTGCCACGTGTGGCCGTCCAAGCTTGCCAGGCCGCGCTAGCCCAACGCGGCGTCGTTCATCTGGCGATCCCCACCGATCTGGCGGATGCGCAGGTCCCGGACGAACCGGTGCACGGCATCGCGCGACGGAGCCAAACGCTGCCGGCAGACCCCGACCACCTCGCCGCTGCGGTGCAAGCACTCAACGATGCGGACCGACCGGTCATCCTGGCCGGCGTCGGGGCTCACGACGCGGTCCCCGATCTGCTGCGGCTTGCCGAACGCCTCGGGGCCCCGATCATCAAGACGTTGGCCGGCAAGGCGCTGTTCGCTGATGATCACCCGCTGACCGTCGGCGGGCTCGGACTGCTGGGGACGCGGCCAGCGGTGAACGCCATCGAGGGGTGCGACCTGCTCGTCATGGCCGGCACCGACTTCCCCTATCGGGACTTCTACCCTGACGGCGTCCCGGTCATCCAGATCGAGCGGTCCCCGAGCCACATCGGACGCCGGGTACCGGTCACCCACCCGTTGGTCGGCGACGCCGTCGAGGTGTTGCCCGCCCTCGCCGACGCGGTCACCGAACGTTCCGACCGTTCGTGGCTGGAGGACGCGCAGCAGGACATGCGCCGCTGGCGACGATGGATGCGCGTCCTCGAGACCTCGGATGCGACCCCGTTGAAGCCAGCGCGACTTGCCGCGGTCGTGGGGGCCCACCTCGACGACGATGCGATCGTCGTGTGCGACACGGGCGCGGTGACCGCCTGGACCGCCCGCCACCTGGCGATCCGTGACGATCAGGCGTTCACGCTGTCCGGCAACCTGGCCAGCATGGCCTACGGGATCCCCGCCGCGGTCGGCGCCCAACTGGCCTTCCCGGACCGGCAGGTCGTCGCCCTGGTCGGGGACGGATCGTTCACGATGTTGCCGAGCGACCTCATCACCGCTGCCGAGCTGCAGTTGCCGATCACCGTCGTCGTCTTCAACGACGCCAACCTCGGACTGATCACCGTCGAACAGCAGGCGGAAGGGCAGCCCGACGAGCACACCTCCATCCCCGGCCGGGACCTGGCCGCGATCGCCCGGGCCTTCGGTACCGAAGGGCTGCGCGTCGAATCCCCTGACGACCTCGATGACGCGCTCACGACGGCACTGCGCTCCCCACGCCCGACCGTCGTCGATGTCGTCATCGACGCCGACGAACTCCCGATCCCGCCGAAGATCGAACTCGCTCGCGCGCTCGGGTTCGCTCAAGCGAAGGTCAAGGAGTTCTTCGGGTTCGGGGAGCGTGCAGGTGGTGTGGAGGTGATCGGCGACGTCCTGCGCTGAGCACACCGGGCTCCGCTGTCGCGCCTGACGACGCGGGCCGCGGTCGAGTGGCCGTCGACCGCGTGTCTGGCCCCGCATCGGAGGGCGAGCGTGCAGCCTGTGCCACGACACGGATCCAAGGTGGGTGCCGGAGGCTTCAGTCGCCGCGTCCGGCACCGGGCTCGGCGGCGCTCATGTCTCCGGTCGCGGGCGTGCCATCGGCGAGTCCGTAGCGCAGGTACACGGTTCCGTTCGGGCCGGCGACCGACGCTTCCAGGAGTGTGAGGTTCGTGGGGGCCGCGCCACCGTCGAACACCTTCTTGCCGCTGCCGAGCACGACCGGGTGCACCCACAGGTCGAGACGGTCGAAGAGCGTCTCGCTCAGGAGGGTCTGCATCAGGTTCAGGCTCCCGACGACCTTCACGTGTTCGTGCCGGTCACGGAGCTCGCGCACCGCGCCGGGCAGGTCCGGGCCGAGCTGCGTGGAACCCGCCCAGGACAGGTCGGGCTGCCCACGGGACGCCACGTACTTCGGCACGCTGTTGAAGAGCGTGGCGATCCGGTTGTCCTCGCCCTCCTGGTGCGGCCAGTAGGCGGCGAAGATGTCGTAGGTTCGACGGCCGAGCAGGAGGGCGTCCGTGCCCTCGTACGCGGCAGCGATCTGCGCCCCGGCGACCTCATCCACGAGGGGCGCCCGCCAGCCGCCGTAGGAGAACCCCGCCGCGTCCTCGTCGGGGCGGCCGGGCGACTGCCCGACGAGGTCAAGGGTTGCGAACAGCTCGATGTGGATCAGGCCCACGTCTTCCTCTGATGCGTCGGTTGCCGCGATCGGTAGGTAGACGTGTGGACGGTGGCAGACTCATCGCCCCGCGATGCTGTGCGTCCCTACCGCAACAGGTACGTCTCGGCGGCGGCGACGGGTCTCATCGAGCCTCTGAATGGCCTGAGCGGTGCGATGCCGTCGACCGGGTGTGGTCGGTCTCCTCCATCGAGGCTCGTGGCCCGGCCAGCGAGAAGCCCGATGCGTCACCGCAGGATCTTCTCGAGCGTTCGTTCGTGTCGAGCAGCGTGATCGTGGACGATGAACCCCATCAGCTGGTCAACGGCCCGCTGTCGGTGAGGTTCGGTGGCGACGACACCGATGGCATCTCCATCGGCTGGGAGGCCGGCTGCAACACGTCTGGAGATCAGTTCGAGGTCACGGCCGACCGGATCGAACCGCACCGGTCACCGGACGGAGTACCGGCGTTCGGAGCCACCGAGAAGGGTTGCGAGCAGCATCTCCACGAGCAGGATGAGTGGTTGGCCGACGTGTTCGCTGAGGAGCCGACGTGGGAGCTCGATGACGACGCCCTGGTCCTCACCACCGAGTCGGCCGAGTTCGTTCTCGACGAGGCGCCGCGTGGCGGCTCCCGGTAACGGCTGTCCGTGCTCCAGGCAAAGCCAGTTGCGACCACCATCTCGCGGGCGTCAGGCGAATCGATCGCCAGCGGACCTACCCATCGGCCCGCGCGACATCCGTGATGATGTGCGGGCTGCGTCAGCCACCCATGCGCACATAGCGTGCTCGTGCACGGGCGCCCCCGTGGTGGCTCGGGAAGGACGGTTGTCCTGTGGATCAAGCGCCTGCCTGTCGTGCCTGAGGGGTACGCTCGGCGTATGACGGATCACACGCAGTCGTTGCTTCGCGAGGCACTTTCTCTCTCCGAGGAGGAGCGTGCCGACCTGGTCGCCGAGCTCCTGATCAGCCTTGAGGGACCGAGCCTGGAGGACGCGGCGACCGTTGAGCAAGCGTGGGCCGAAGAGCTCGAGCGACGAGCGCGCAACGCTCTCGCCGGCGAAGCACATGGTCAGGAGTGGAGCCAGGTCCGTGACCGTGTCGGCCGGGCGTTGACGGACGGGTGAGCCGCCCGGTCTTCTTCGGGCCGGAGGCATCGGCCGAGTTCCAAGAGGCCGCCCTCTGGTAGGAAGCTCAGCGACCTGGCCTGGGGTTGGCATTCCTCGCCGCTGTCGATCGGACCGTCGAACACCTCTCAGCTTGGCCGGAAACTGGAACGGTGGTTCCCGGCATCTCTGGGCCTCTCTCGGTGCGCAAGCTGACCGTGTCCCGCTTCCCCTACTACCTGGCGTACGTGGCCGCAGCGGACACCATACGAGTCTTGGCGGTTGCGCACGATCGCCGACGACCTGGCTACTGGAAGCCGCGCACCAAGCCGTGACTGCGGGCGCCGGCGCGAGCACGGTCGAACGCCCATAGCCGTGGTCGCTACGTACGCGGGACGATCTTTGAGCGAGCTGGGGTGCTTCCGTCTCCGGTGGTGAGAAGGGCGCGAACGGTGACGCTGGCCGGGGGCGCCACCACGACGCCCCCGACGGGCCGGTCGGCTCGGTCGGCTCCCTGACGGGTCGCAGACGGAGAAGCCCTGGTGGCTGCCAGGGATGTGTCCGTCGCCTCCGAACAACCCCGCCCCGTACCACTTCGCTGGAGACGAACTGCCGCTTCCGCCCCATCCCCGCGATCTACCCAGATAGGGTCCATCTCACCAACGCTGACAGCCGGACTCACCGCGACGCGAGTTCGACGAACGGGTCCAGCGCGTCGGGGTCAGCCATGGCGCCGGGGTTGGCGACGCGCTCCAGCGGCTCGCCCTCCAGCAGCCGCTTGACCGGGACCTCCATCTTCTTGCCGGAGATGGTCCGCGGCACGACCGGGATGACGTGGAGCTCGTCCGGGACATGACGTGGGGACAGCTCCGCACGGACCGTCGCGGCGATCTGGCGGCGCAGATCGTCGTCGGCCACCTCGGCGTCGGCGACCTGGACGAACAGCACGAGCCGGCCGGCCTCGTCGTCCGGGTCGTGGAGGTGGACCACCAGCGAGTCGGCGACCGCGTCCAACCCCTCGACCGCCGAGTAGAACTCCGCGGTGCCCATCCGCACGCCCCCGCGGTTGAGGGTCGCGTCGGACCGCCCGGTGATCACGCAGCTGCCGCGGTCGGTGAACTGGATCCAGTCACCGTGGCGCCAAACGCCGGGGAAGTCCTCGAAGTACGCCGCCCGGTAGCGGGACCCGTCCGCGTCGTTCCAGAACCCGACCGGCATCGACGGCATCGGTGCGGTGATGACCAGTTCGCCCCGTTCGCCGACCACCGGGTTGCCGGCCGGGTCGTAGGCCTCGACCTTGGCGCCGAGGCAGCGGCAGGCGATCTCTCCCGCGCGTAC
>SKNK01000352.1 GCA_007120565.1 Nitriliruptoraceae bacterium
CCTGCTGCTGCTCGTCGCTTGCCCGCCCCGACAGCAGCGTCTCCGCGAAGCCCTTGACCGAGGTCAGTGGGGTCCGAAGCTCGTGGGAAGCCATGCTGACGAACTCACGGAGCGTACGAGCGTCGTCGGCCAGTTCACGGTTCGCCCCACGTAAGGCATGGTGGTGGGAGACATCACGCACCACCACAAGCACGAGCCGTTCGTCATCGAGGTAGACCGGCTGGAGGCTGATGTCGACCGGGAACCGGGTCCCGTCCTCGCGCTGTGCCTTGAGTTCACGGCCAGACCCCATGGAACGCACGCTCGGCGCCTGGTGGAAGCTCGCTCGCTGCGCGATGTGACCCTGACGCAGATCCTCCGGCACCAGGCGATCCACCGAACTCCCCTGAAGGTCGTCCACGGTCGTGCGGAACAACGTGGCTGCGAGTTCGTTGGCACGGGTGATCGTCCCGTCAGCCGCGACCACAACGACCGCGTCGGGCGACAGCACCAGCATCGCCTCGATGCCAGCCAACGTTGTCACCTGGACCGATGGCGCTCGCCCCTCGGCCCTCGCCCCTGCATCTTCGGTCATCGCACGACCCACCCTTCACCGCCCCGGTCTGGCACCCGACGCGGTCCCGCTGGAGCGGGAAGGCGCGCCACGTTACCACTTCGTGCCCGAAAGTGGCCGTACCGTCACGTTGAGTTCATGTCCGCGCACCGCCCGAGGATCCCCTTCGAGACGGTCAGCCGGACGCCGCGACGCCGATCGCCTGGTCGAGGTCCTTCCAGAGGTCCTCGACGTCCTCGATACCCGCGGAGACCCGAAGCAGCCCAGGGGTGATGCCGCCGGAGGTCTGCGCTTCGGACGCCACGATGCGGTGCGTGAGCCCCGCGGGATGTTCGATCAGGGTGTCCGTCGAACCGAGGCTGACCGCCGGCGTGATGAGCTCGACCGTCTCCATCACGCGCCCCGCGACCGACAAGCCTCCCGCCACCTCGAAGGCGAGGATGCCGCCGGGGCCGTCCATCTGGCGGCCGACGAGCCCGTGCGGGTCGCTGCTCGGCAAGCTGGGGTGGCAGACCCGGACGACGTCGGGATGGTCGACGAGCCGCGCGGCGAGCTCCGTGGCGTTGCCCTGCGCCGCACGAACCCGCAGAGCGAGGGTCGACAAGCTCCGGTGCAGCAGGTAGGCGGCTTGAGGATCGAGCACCGCGCCGGTGCCGATGCGGACCTGCCGCAGCGTCCTGGCACGGTCGGCGTCGCAGGCGATCACGCCAGCCATGACGTCGCCGTGCCCGCCGAGGGCCTTGGTCGCACTGTGCAGTGACCACGTTGCACCGTGGTCGAGGGGCCGCTGCAGGATGGGGGTCGCGAAGGTGTTGTCGACGAGCACCGGCACCTCCCCCGCCTGCTCGACCACCGCGGCGATGTCCACGAGCGACAAGGTCGGGTTCGAGGGGGTCTCCATGACCACCAGGGCCGTGTCCTGTTCGATCGCGTCGGCAACGTGGTCCGCCGTGGTCCAGGTGGTGCGGGTGCCGAGCAACCCCGACGTCAACAGGTGGTCGGTGCCGCCGTACAAGGGGCGGAGCGCGACGACGTGATGTCCCGCTGCCCCAGCGGCGAGCAGGGCGGCGGTGACCGCCGCCATACCGGAGCCGAACGCGATCGCTTCATCGGCGTGCTCGAGCGAGGCGACCGCGCTCTCCCATCGCGCGACGGTGGGGTTGTACAAGCGGGAGTACACCGAGGAGGACACGGGGTGTCCGCCAGCGGCGAGTTCGTCGATGTCCTCGGTCCCGCTCGCCAGCGAGGTGAGGGGATAGGTCGTCGACCGGTCGAGTGGAGGGGTGTGGACTCCAAGGGCCCGGAAGTCATCCCTACCGGCGTGCACCACGCGTGTGTCGAGACCGCTCATCCGGATGACCTCCCGCTTCGATAGATATGTCCAGTATCTTCGACTGGCACATCCCCCGTCCATCGGATTCTTTCCCGAAAGGCGCCCACGTGACCTCCCTCGACCGGACGGATGTCGACCTCCTCGTTGCCCTGCAGGAGGATGGTCGGCGCACGATCAAGGAACTTGCCGCTCAGGTCGATCTCTCCACCTCAGCCACCCACGAACGGGTACGACGGCTGACCACGAAGGGCATCGTCAGCGGCGTCCACGCGGAGCTCGATCCACAGCAGATCGGGGTCGGCCTTCAGGCCATCATCCAGGTCCGCCTGCAACGCCACTCACGAGAAGCGGTGCGCGCGTTCCACGACCACGCGTTGAGCTTGCCTGAGGTCGTGACCGCAACCCACCTCACCGGCGCGGTCGACTTCCTGATCCACGTCGCCGTCCGCGACACCGACCACCTCCGCGACCTCGCACTGGAAGCCTTCACCACCCGCGACGAGGTAGCCCGGCTCGAGACCTCCATCATCTACGAACATGCCCGGGCCAAGACCTGGCCCATCTACTCCGGACCCGCATGACCGACCGAACGGAGGCCTTGACGTTCTGACCGCGGAGGGCCAGGGTCGGCTTCGACCCCTGACGGGAAGGAACGAACCATGGCAGAGAGCGTGTACAAGGTCATCGAACTGGTCGGCACGAGCACCGAGTCGTGGGAGCGCGCGGCCGCAGCTGCGGTCGAACGTGCCGGCGCCTCGATCCGTGACCTTCGCGTCGCGGAGGTGAAGGAGCTCGACATGGTCCTCGAGGACGGCAACATCACCGCCTACCGGGCGAAGGTCAACGTCTCGTTCAAGTACGAGGGCGAGTAGGGGGACCCCTCCCCCGCCATCCCGGGGTGGCCGGTAGAGACGACCATCCCGGGGTCCGTCGTGCCCGCTCGCGGCTGCCAGGCCGGGAGCCCTGCACAGCAGCGTGCGTTCAACGTACGCCGTGAACCTGCCCGGGGTGCCACGACAACCACAGGTGAACAACGGGGCGACCACACGCGAACAGCGCGAGGAGGTAGCCGACGATGCGCACCCTGTACACCGCGACCGTGGCCGCGATGGGACTGCTCGTGGCCGCCTGCGGGACGCCGGAGCAGCCAGCAGAGGCCCCCACCGATGAGCTACCTGGCGCGGAGCAACCGACGGACGACGACGCGGACGGAGAGGCCGCTGGCCCTGAGGCCCGTCTCGACCTCGGGGACCACTGCGAGAACCCGGAGGACGGCTACCGGATCCGCTACCCCGAGGCCTGGCAGGCCAACGACGGCCAGGTGACCGCACCTTGCCGTGCCTTCGACGTCGCGGTCCCCGACATCCAGCCGGACACCGTGCTGCCGTTGGCCTCGTCGGCGCTGATCACCGTGGAAGACCGCGGATTCGACGAGATGCGCGCCCTGATCCAGGACGACCCCGCGACCGAGGTGCACGACGTCGCGGAGACCGAGTTCGATGGCCGTGCTGCGCTGCGCGTGGACGGGGCGGCCACCGGCGAGGCCTACCTCGACGAGGGGGTCGAGGTCCACCGCACCTACATCGCGCTCGGGGAACGGACCCTCATCGCCAGTAGCAACGAGCTGGGCGAACCCGACCTCGACGTCCGACGTGACCTGATCGCTGACATGCTCGCCACCCTCGAGCCGATCGACCGACGCGACGACGCGAGGGACGACACCACCGACAGCACCGATGACGCCACGGACGGGGCGACAACGGACACCGATGAGGGCACGCCCCTGATCGGGGAAGCGAGCCAGGAGCCCCGTAGCGGTGGCGAGGGCTCCGGCTACCTCGTCGATGCTCGCGTCGGACACCACGATGGCTTCAGCCGGCTCACCCTCGAGTTCGAGGAGTCCGTGCCGGAGTACGAGGTCGCGCCGACGGACGGGCCCATCCTGGCCCACCCCAGCGGTGAGGACCTCGAACTCGGTGGCGAGACCTACCTCGAGATCGTGACCACCGGCACCAGTGTCGATCTCACGGGCGATGAAGCGACCCGGACCTACGACGGCCCCGACCGCTTCGACGGCGATGGCGCCCCCATCGTCGAGGTCGCGATCTCCGGCGACCACCACGGCGTGATGTCGTGGGTGATCGGGCTCAGCGGTGAGGTGGACTTCGCGGTCGCGGACATCGAGGACCCGGCCCGCATCGTGGTCGACGTGATCGATGCATCGTGACCACGTCCACCGCTCGGACGAAGCTCCAAGGACGCGAGGCGTCCAGATACCGTCGGTCGGTGACGTCGGCACCCGGCCGTGCATCCGTGTCGCGGCGCGACGGCACGGTCGGCCACGTCAGCGCCCCCGACGGAAGGCCTCGCGCGGGGGACGGCGCTCCGACGGACGCCGACATCATCGCCCGGGCGCGCTCCGAACCCGGGCGGTTCGCCACGGTGTTCGATCGGCACTACGACGCGATCCATCGCTTCCTCTGGACACGGGTCGGGCGCCGCGCCGAGGATCTGACCTCGGAGGTCTTCAAGGTCGCCTTCCAGCAACGCGACCGCTACGACACGAGCTTCCCCTCGGCGAAGCCCTGGCTCTTCGGCATCGCGGCACGGCTCGCGAAGCAGCAGCACCGCGAGGAGGCGAAGGCCGACGAGATCGTGGAACGGATCGGCACGGAAGGTGCCTCGGACATCAGCCCCGAACAGCGACTGGACGAGCTGGCACCGAGTTCTCCGGTGGCCACGGCTCTCATGCGGCTGCCAGCCCGGGACCGCGAACCGCTGCTGCTCCACGTGTGGGACGACCTGTCCTACGAGGAGGTCGCCCAGGTGCTCGATGTGCCGCTCGGCACCGTTCGATCGCGCATCCACAGAGCTCGCCGTGACCTGCGATCGTGGTTGACGCCGGGAGACGACCACCTCGATCCACCGACCAGGGCCGACCGCGAGCTGCGCGACGGACGCGACCACGACGCGCCCACCGAGGGAGGTGCGACCCATGGATGAGCTGCAACGCCTACGGGAGCTCGCCGAGGAGACACCGGAACCCGACCCCCGGCGCAAGGCACAGGCGCGGAGCGAACTCCTGCAGATGGCCGAAGCCGAACAGGGGGCAGCCGCCGACGACCAGGCTCCTCATCCCCCACGCCTGGTGACCGTCCTCGCCACCCTGCGCCGCAGCTTGCTGCGGCCCGCTCCCGCGGCTGGCCTCGCGGCGGTGGTCCTGGCCGCGGTCGGCACCGTGGTCCTGCTCACCGGACAGGAGACCGACCCCTCGCCCGAGCTCGCTGACCCGGATCCGCCACCCGAGGTCTCCGTCGAGTCGGACCCCGACCCGGATACCGACCCGGGCGACGGGATCGATGCGGGCATCGAGCTGGCGGCGAGCTGCACCGATCCAGAGGGGGAGGTCACCGTCGCCTACCCGGAGGACTGGCACACACCGGACAGCGGCGAGCCCGGCGCCTGCCGCTTCTTCGGTGAGGAGGACTTCGAGGTGGATGCGGCCGTAGGCGGCGCACCGCTCGCCGAACTCGAAGTCGTTATCGAGCCGACACCGTTCGACGAGGTCTCTGCTGCCGGCATGAGCTTCGACGAACTCGAACGCGAAGGACTCGACATCGCGAGCCGACGGGCACTGCGCCAACGTCTGGAGGTCACCGGCGAGGCCGCGTTGCCCGAGGGCGTGCTGGTCGAGCGTGTCCTGGTCGACCTGAACGGGGCGACGCTGATGCTGACGATGCAGGACGAGGACGCCGACTACCTCGATGAACGCCGGCCGTTGCTCGAGCAGATGGCGCGCGACATGGAGCTGCATGGCGACCGCTGAGCCCACCATGGGCGTGCTGGGTCCGGGGCTCCATCAGGGATGCCACGGATCGTGGCGATGCCTCGCTCGCCGATGTCCGACCTCCGCACACCGTGAACCTGGGTGCCGCCTGGGAACAACCACCGGCAGGATCCACCCACGACCACGCGGAGGCGAAGACGATGCGGTACGGACGCTGGCTCGCGGTGATCGCGACCGGCATGCTCGCGAGCGCCTTGATCGGTGTCACGGCGAACCTCGCGAGCGCCCACGGTTTCCAGGACGAAGGCCGACTGCTCCCCGGCTCGACCATCGCCGGCGTCGATGTCGGTGAGGAACGGGCCGAGACGGCGACCGAGAACGTCCACACGAACCTGGAGCGGCAGCTCGACACCCCGGTCGAGATCGTCGCCGACGAGGGGCGGTGGACGACCTCGGCCGCCGAGCTCAACGCTGCCCCGGATGTCGAGGCGGCCGTCGACGAGGCGCTGGCCACCACGCAGGATGCCGGGCTCATCGAGATCTCGTGGCTGCGGATCCAAGGTGACGCCGCCGACGTCGAGGTGGAGGTCGACACCAACATCGACGATGCGGAGCTCGAGCGCCTGATCGCGACGATGGCGGAGGAGATCGACGAGCAGCCACGCGACGCCACGATCGAGTGGACCGGGGAGCAGGTCGAGCTGACCGACGCCCGCCAGGGCAAGGAACTCGACCGCGGCCGGGCAGCGGACCTGATCGAAGCGGCCGCGATCGCTGGTCACGACGTCGACCTGTCGGTGGACACCATCGAGCCGACGGTGACGACCGAGGAGCTCGCTCCGGTTGCCGAGCAACTCAACGAACTCGTCCTCAGGGCGCTCGACCGGGAGATCACCCTGACCGCCTCTGGCGTGGAGCGGACCTTGACGCCGCGTGGACTCGGTGTGGAGCTCGACCTCGACCAGCTTCGGGACGAGGCGCAACAGCACAGCGGTGGCGCACTCTCGACCTCCGCGTTGCCGGAGGCCCCGACCGACCTACCGCTCGAGGTCCCCGAAGCCTCCGTCGACGAGGTGGTCGACGGGCTGGCGGCGGAGATCCAACGACCGGCTCGTGACGCCGAGCTCGACTGGTCCAGCGGCCAACTCGAGATCATCGACGAACGGACCGGGCGCACCCTGGACACCCAGCAGGCGCACACGAGGGTCGCCGATGCGATCCGAGGCGCAGCCGAGCATGTCGAGCTCCAAGCGGAGACGACGACGCCAGCCGTCACCGCGAGCGACTTCGACCTCGTGCTCTTCCTGAGGCTCGACCAACGCACGCTGCAGCTCACCCAGGATGGCGAGGTGATCCGAGAGTGGCCGGTCGCGGTCGGCCAGCCGAGCAGCCCGACGCCCACCGGGGTGTTCACGATCGGTCACAAGCGTGTCGAGCCCACGTGGACCAACCCCGATCCTGACGGCTGGGGATCGGACATGCCCGACGTCATCGGCCCAGGTCCTGACAACCCGCTCGGCTCCCGGGCGTTGAACTGGAACCAGGACGGAGGGGACACGCTGATCCGCTTCCACGGCACCAACGAGCCCGGCTCCATCGGCCAGGCCGCCAGTCAGGGGTGCGTGCGGCTCACCAACGAGGACGTGATCGAGCTGTACGACCTCGTGCCACGCGGCACCACCATCATCTCGACCGCGGGCTGACCGCCGGGATGCCACCAGGCCCTACCCCCGAGGACCGGGCCCCGCTCCATACGAGGCGGGGTCCCGGTCAGGCAGCGCCGTTGCAGGGTTCATGCCATGCTCGGACCTCGATCTCCCGATCACGACCCCCGAGGCCCCCATGAGCGCCCCACCGGAGCACCGCCGCGACGCCTACAACTCCCGCGGCGTCCTCAAGAGAAAGGTCTACGAGCGGGAGCTCCGTCGCCTCCAGGTGGAACTCGTGAAGCTCCAGCACTGGGTGCGGGATGAGGGGGAGCGGATCGTCATCGTCTTCGAGGGTCGCGACGCCGCCGGCAAGGGCGGGGTCATCAAGCGCATCAACGAGCACACCAACCCGCGGATCGTCCGCACGGTCGCGCTCGGCACCCCGTCGGACCGTGAGCGCACCCAGTGGTACTTCCAGCGGTACGTCAGCGAACTCCCCGCCGCCGGCGAGGTCGTGCTGTTCGATCGGTCCTGGTACAACCGCGCCGGGGTCGAGCGGGTCATGGGCTTCGCCGACGAGGAGCAGGTCCGGGAGTTCCTGCGCACCTGCCCCGAGTTCGAACGGATGCTGGTGCGCTCGGGGATCCGACTCATCAAGTACTGGTTCTCGATCAGCGACGAGGAGCAGGAACGCCGCTTCCGGGCCCG
>SKNK01000303.1 GCA_007120565.1 Nitriliruptoraceae bacterium
CCCGAAGGGCCCGATGATGAGGACACCTCGGCACAGGAGGTCACGGTCTTCTTCGTGCGGGATGCCCCGACCGACCTGTGGGTCGAGCCGGAGACCCACGAGCTCGACGAGCGCACCGAGGCCGTCGCCCGGGCGGCGCTCGAGATCGCGTTCTCGGGCGAGCCGCATGATCCGCAGCTGCGATCCGCGGGACTCGACGATGTGCGGATCCTCGCCACCAACATCCGTGACCGGATCCTGATCGTCGATGTCTCCGACGACATCGAGGGACACGGGACAGGTTCGGCCGGTGAGATGGCCTTCGCGCTGCAGTTGGCGAACACCGGTGCGGCGTTCCCGACGGTCGATGCCGTCCAGTTGTGGGTGGAGGGTGAACCGATCGACGAGCTGTGGGGACACCTGGACTGGTCCGAGCCCTTCGAGCCCGCCCCCGATGCGATCTCTCCCATCACGATCCTGGAGCCCGCAGCGGGTCCGGGGGAGGTCACCGTCCAGACCGGAACGGTGGTCGTGCGCGGGGAAGCCCGGGTGTTCGAGGCGACCTTCGGGCTGCGCCTGCTCGGGTCGGACGGGGAGGTCATCGAAGAGACCTTCGTGACCGCGAGCGAGGGCGCGCCCGGACGAGGGGACTTCGAGCACACCTTCACGATCGAACAGCCGGGGACCTACACGATCGAGGCGGAGGAGTACGACCCCTCCGACGGGGAGGGCCGTCCCCCCTTCGTCACCACCCGTCAGGTCGAGGTCCGTTGACCGAGCACGAGATGCCTGCGGCATCCGAGGCCCGCAGAGATCGGAGCGGTGAACCATGTTCCGGCTCCTGACCAGGTACCGCCTGGTCGCCGGCCTCGTCGTCGGTGCACTCGTGGTCCTTCTGGCTGTCGTCACCATCCTGCTCACCAGAGATGATCCACCGGTCGAACAACCTCCACCGGAGCCGGCGGTCGAGCAGCAGCCGGAGGAGACCGACGACCCAGACGAAGCTGCCGTGCCTGAACCGGCGCGGCTGCCGTTGACCGGGATGCTGGTGGACGACCTCCCACAACGCCCCGCGCTGATCGTGAAGGTGTCGAACTCGCCTGAGGCGCGGCCACAATCGGGACTGGCCGAGGCGGACCTGGTCATCGAGGAGTTGACCGAGGGCGGGATCACCCGGTTCATGGCGGTGTTCCACAGCCAGCTGCCGGAGGTCGCCGGCCCGGTCAGGTCGGCCCGACCGGTCGATGTGCAGCTCTTCTCCGGCTTCGGGCGCCCTGGGTTCGCCTACTCCGGAGCTCGCGACGAGGTTCGCGACCTGCTCTCTCGCGCTCCCGCAGTCCTCATCACCGAGGGTGGGCCGGGGTTCTTCCGTGACCGCGGTGCCCACGCGTCCCATCCCTTCGCGCCGCACAACCTGTTCGTCGAGGTCGAGCCGGCTCTCGCTGGGGCGGCGGCCGATGGGGCACAGCCGCTCACCGACCTCGGGTGGGCGTTCAACGAGGACCCACCGTCGGTGCCCGAAGGCGGCGAAGGTTCGGACGGGACGTCCATCGAGATCGCGATGTCCGCGGCCTACCGCACGTCCTGGAGCTACGACCAACCGACCGGGCTGTATCGCCGCTCACAGAACGGCAGCGCGTTCGAGGTCGCCGGGGAGCCACGCGTCGGTGCCGCCAACGTGGTCGTGTTGGAGGTCACGCACTACATCGGTGCGTCGGGGTACCCGGAGACGAGCGTGCTCGGTGAGGGCGCCGCCGTCGTCCTGCGCGACGGCCAGCGCTACCCGGCCCGCTGGTCGAAGCCGAGCGAGATCGCTCCTCTGCGCATCCTCGATGCCGACGGGCGCGAACCGTTCCCGCTCAAACCCGGCCCCACCTGGTTGCACCTGCCTGACCACCTCCCGGACTGAGGCCGTCGACCAGCGGGAGGCCCGAACGTCGAGCTACCGGCCGCCCACCACCGCACCGTGGCGCTCGAGGAAGGCGACCTGGTCCGCGAACACGTCGTCGAACCCGTCGAGGAACGGCTCGAAGTGTGCGAGGTCGAACTGTCGCAACGTCCCGCGCGGTGCCTGCTTCGCCGTTCGGACGATCGCCGGTCCAGGCACGATCGTGTCACGCTCGCCGAGACACGCCAGGAGGGGGCACCGCACCCGAGCGGCGACCTTCACGGGTCGGTAGGCGAAGACCGGCTGCGTCGGTCGTGCGCGGAACTCGTTGCGCCAGAGCGACCCGGACGCCCGCAGGGCGTCGAAACCTGGCTCGGCCTCCTCCTGGGTCAGCATCGCGCACGAACGGGGCGGACCCGTCGCCGGGAGGTGCACGAGCCGCCGGCGGGCGAGCGCACCCAAGATCGCGCCTGTCACGCGCAGGGCGGAGACCGGGTTGGCCTTGCGCATGGCCGCTCGCCCGTCGAGGAACGGGAAGTGCAGGATCGCCGCAGCCAACCGTTCATCCCGAGACGCGTGATCGAGGGCGTGACCGCCGCCGAAGGAGTACCCCCACACCACGATCCGTTCCGGATCGATGCCGTCCAGCGAGCGGGTGAGGTCGACGGCCGCGGCGAGGTCCTCGCGCTGCCGCACGTGGTCGGTCAGCTGCCGCGGTTCGCCGGTGCTGTCCCCGAAGTGCCGGTAGTCGAAGGTCAGGGCCGCCAGACCCGCCCGGGCGAAGCCCTCGGCGTACCGTGGAGCGCCATCCTTGCGCGTCAGTGAGAAGCCCTGCGCCATGACCACACACGGCACCGCGCCGTCAGGATCCTTTGGCCGGTACAGGGTCGCGGCGCAGCGTTCGCTACCGGACGGGAACATCAGCTCCTCGGTGCTGGGGTCTGTGGGGGATCCGACCCGCGCCCCCTGAGTCTCGACCTCCTGCCTGCTTGAAGCCTGCTCACCCATGGATGCCTCGCATGCTCGCTCTCCCGCGGTCGAGCATGAGGCGTACGGATCCCATGAACGACGTACGGACCCGCCGTACGACCGCTACAACCGCCACCGTGGACCGCCGTCCGGCGGAGGCTCGTAGGCGCAGTAGGTGCCCGTGCGAACCGAGGTGTCCAGCAGGTGGCCAAGCTCTGGTTCCACCTGCTGCACGCGGCGGATGGCGTCCCGCAGCAGGCGCGTCACCTTCACCCGAGCGCGTTCGGTGGTGGCTGCGGCGGCTCGGTCCCGTCCACCGAGCCCGACCGCTGCGGCCAGCTGCTCGGAGATCGCGTCGAGTTCAGCCTGCAACGCCGCCGCACGATCGACATCGCTGGCCGACCGCGCCTCCTCCAGCTCCTCTCGCAACTGCGTGACGCGATCGCGGTAGCGCGCGCGGGCCTCGCGGTCCAGCGACGGCCCGACGTCGCCATCGGGGCCCCGACGCGTGGCGAGCCGCTGGTCCGCGAACCTCGCAGGAGCGGGGGTGGCTCCTTCGACCGCAGCGACGAGCTCGACGGCATGGGCCTCGACCCCCGGCCGGCGGAGCAGCTCCGAGAGGTAGTGCAGCCCCTTCACATCCTTGAGCAGCGATCCCTGGCCTGGCACCCCGACCACCCACACGTCACCGTCGCACCGCAGCACCGCGTGATGGCCATCCCGTCGTTCCGTATCTCCTCGCTCCTCGACAGCGGTGACGGATGCCGAGGGGTTGTCAACGCCCAGGAAGCTCTCCATCGCGTCCAACACCGAGGTGGCGTCCTCCTCCCACGGGAAGTGCGCCCTACCGGGCAGCTTCACGAACCGGGCGCCGGGGATCTGCGCCGCGAGTTCCCGCCCCAGGGAACGGTGCGCGATGCGATCGCCTTCGCGGTGCAGGACGAGGGTCGGAACACGGACCTGTGACAGGACCGAGCGAACGTCGAGGTCGTAGCAGAGCTGCAGCATCCCCAGCGCGGTCTCCGCGCTGGCGCACTCTCGCTGGAACCGGGCGAACCAGGCGCGGCTCTCGGCGTCCGCATCCGGGACGAACAGGTCCGTGAACAGCTTCGTGGCCAAGCCCCAGTGCCCTCGGATCAGGCCAAGCACGGCCTCGTGCGCCGTCTCGGAGTAGGCGCCCTGCCGGTAGGCCCACGCGCCGTGGAGGATCAACCGATCGACACGGTCGGGATCCTCAGCGGCGAACGCCGCAGCGACGGCACCGGCCTGGGAGTTGCCGACCAGGGTTGCGCTCGGTAGCGACAGCTCGTCGAGGATCGTCCGCAGGTCCGCGATGTCGGCCTCGAGCGTGAAGTCCGTGCGATCGCGGTCCGACAGGCCGACCCCATGCTTGTCGTAGAGGACGACGGTGTGGTGGGACGCCAGACGCTGGAAGAACCGGCGGTAGGACGGCCGCTCCCACATCACCTCGAGGTGGTTGATCCACCCGGGGATCCAGACGAGGGGCGGCCCGGATCCCAGCACCGTGTAGGCCAGACGTGCACCGTCCGGGCGCCGGCAGAATCGGATCTCGAACCCCATGCCCAGCCTCCGCGAGCATCATGCGCTCGCAGCGTCCACGGCGCAAGCCCCGGCCGTGATCCCCGTCCCACGGCAAGTATCGTGCCGGGATGACGCGACCTGGAGGGCACCGTGCAGCGGCGCGAGATGGAACTGCGGACCGGCGCGCAACGGATGACCGACGTGACCGACCGGTGTGCGTCCTTCGCGGCCGAGGTGGGCGGCGACGGACTGCTCCACGTGTTCCTCCCTCACGCGACCGCCGGTCTGGCCCTGCTGGAGACCGGTGCGGGATCCGACGGGGACCTGGCGGACCACCTCGACGTCCTGTTCCCGCGCGATGACCGGTGGCGACACCGCCACGGCAGCCCGGGACACGGTGCTGACCATGTCCTGCCGGCGATCATCAGCCCGAGCCTGACCGTGCCCGTCGATGCTGGTCGGCTCGCGCTCGGGACGTGGCAGTCGATCGTGGTCGTCGACACCAACGAGGACAACCCCACCCGCCGCCTGCGGTTGAGCTTCCTGGCGGGGTGAGGCGTCGGGTGATGCCCTGCCGACCTGGTCAACCCTGCGGATCGTCGCTCGGGTTGGATGTTCTCGTCCTCCCCGCGGCCTCCGTCCGGCATGCGTCCCAGCGCAGCGCGGCCGGCGCGTGCGAAGGAACGACGGGGGCGCGTGGCGCGATGGGATCGAGCCGCCGGTAGAGCGACCCAGGTGCCGGCCGGGGATCCTCGTCTCCGCGGTTGGGCCAGAGCGCCATCGCACGCTCGGTCATCGCCGTGATCGTCAAGGCCGGGTTGACGCCGAGGTTGGCGGTGATCGCTGAGCCGTCGCAGACGTGGAGGTTCGGGTGACCGTGCACGCGGTGGTACGGGTCGATCACCCCGCTCTCGGGCGATCCCCCGATCGGACACCCGCCGATCAGGTGCGCCGTCGTCGGAACGTTGATCGTCGCCTCGAACACCGAGCCAACCGCGTCACCGTCGATGCGTCTGGCTGCCACGCGCGCCGCCTGGTTGGCGACCGGGATCCAGCGCGGGTTCTGCTCACCGTGACCGGGACGAGTGGTCAGGCGGTGGCCGAACAGGCCTCGCTTGCGGATCATCCGTAGCGAGTTGTCGAACGACTGCATCACCAGCAGGATCACCGAGCGTTCCGACCACCGACGGACCTGCAGGCTCCGCAGGAACGCGACGGGCCGTCGCAGGATCGTGATCGCGAAGCGCAGCGCGCGGGGGATCCTGCCGCCTCCGTCCACCATCGATGTCGCGAGCAGGCCCATCGCGTTCGACCCTTCGCCGTAGCGGACCACCTCGATGTGGGTGTGCTCGTCGGGGTGGATCGACGAGGTGATGGCCACCCCGGCGGCGTAGCCTCTCGCCTCACCCGTCGTCCCGGTGTGGCCGCTCCCTCTGGGAGCCGCGTCCTCGACGGTGGAGGTGTCCGGCACACGCCGCGCGGTCGCGCCGACGATCGCTTCGGAGTTGGTCCGGGTCAACGACCCCAGGGCTGGCGACAGCCGGGGCAACCGTCCGCGGTCGCGGAGGGTGAACAGCAGCTTCTGTGTCCCGAGCGTGCCTGCAGCGAACACCACCTGTTCGGCGGAGGTTTCGCGTCGATCGCGACGGATCCAGGCGCCGGACCGTTCGTGGACGATCCGCCATCCACCTCCGCATCGAGGCAGTACGTCGACGACGGTGCGCTCCGCCGCTACCTCGGCGCCCGCCTGCTCAGCGAGGAACAGGTAGTTGCGGTCCAGAGTGTTCTTTGCGTCGAACCGGCATCCGGTCATGCACCCACCGCAGCGGATGCAGCCGACCCGGTCCGGTCCACGACCGCCGAAGTACGGGTCGCCGGTGCGCACCCCCGGCTGGCCGAACCAGACGCCTACGTCGGTCGGGTGGAACGTCTCCGGAACACCGAGGTCGTCGGCGACGCCGCGAAGCACATCATCGGATGGGGTCGTGAACGGCACCTCGGCGACCCCGAGCATCCGTTTGGCCTGGTCGTAGTAGGTGGTGTACTCGGACCGCCAGTCCGACAGGTGGGCCCAATGCGGGTCGCTCCAGTAGGCATCGAGCGGCTCGTAGAGCGTGTTGGCGTAGACGATGGACCCCCCGCCGACGGCCGCGCCGGACAGGACGAAGATGTTCTTGACCAGCGTCAGGCGCTGGAAGCCGCGCAGCCCCAAGCGGGGTGCCCACAGGTAGCGGCGCAGGTTCCAGTTGGTAGCGGGCAGCGATCCTGGATCCCAGCGGCATCCTGCTTCGAGGACGGTGACCCGATAGCCCTTCTCGGTGAGGCGCAGCGCAGTGACGCTGCCACCGAAACCGCTGCCGATCACCGCGACGTCGGTGTCGAGGCCCGCGCTCACCACCTGGTGGCCTCCCGTCGTCGCCGGAACCGGCGATCCACAGGATACGTGGTCGCGACCGTGCCACAGGGTTCACCATGCCGGGAGGTGCGTGGGTGTCGGCGCCTACGCGGTGAACCCCAGATGGTCGAGCGGGCCATGCCCCCGCCCGAGTTCCCAGTCGGCAGAACCGGCGATGCAGGCGGTCACGTAGCGCTTGGCCTCCTGCAGGGCGGCGAGCGGGTCGCGTCCGGACGCGAGCCCTGCCGCCGTGGCGGCAGCGAAGGTGCAGCCGGTGCCATGGTCGTTGCCCGTGGAGATCCGTTCGGCGACGAGTTCGTGCTCGCCCTCCGCCGTGAGGATCACGTCGATGGCCTGCTCGCCGCCGCCGTGGCCGCCCTTCACCACCACGATCCTGGGGCCGAGCTCGGCCAGCTCGCGCGCGGCGGCTCGCGCATCGTCCGTGGAGGGCAGGTCGCGGCCGACCAGGACCTCGGCCTCACGCAGGTTGGGGGTGATGACCGTCGCGTGGGGGAACAGTTCGGTCCGGTAGACGTCGATCGCCTCGTCCTCGAGCAGTCGGTGTCCCGTCGCCGACACCAGCACCGGATCGACCACCAGGTTGGGGAGGTCGCCCGCGGCGGCATGCTCGGCCACGAGCGTGACCAGCTCCGCCGTTGCGAGCATCCCGGTCTTGACCGCCGCCACCGGAAGGTCGCTCAGCACGGCCGCGATCTGTGCCTCGACGATCCCCGAAGGGATCACGTGGACATCGGTGACCCCCGTGGTGTTCTGCGCGGTCACGGCGGTCACCACGCTGGTCCCGAAGACCCCCTGCGCGGCGAAGGCCTTCAGGTCGGCCTGCAGGCCGGCGCCACCACCCGAGTCGGAGCCGGCGATCGTGAGCGCGACGGGTGGGGTCATCAGGTGGCCTCCTCGAGGCGGTCGAGCAGTTGGCGGGTCGCCACCGCGGGATCAGCGGCCGCCATCACCGCGCCGGTGACGGCGACCCCGGCGGCCCCCGCGCGCCGTACGTCGGGTACGTGCTCTGCGGTCAGCCCCGAGATCGCGATCACCGGGATGGACACGGCGGAGCAGATCGCAGCCAGGCGCTCGAGCCCCAGTGGATCCGGCAGGCCGTCCTTGGTGTTGGTGGGATGGATCGGTCCGACGCCGAGGTAGTCCGCACCATCCTCCTCCAGC
>SKNK01000145.1 GCA_007120565.1 Nitriliruptoraceae bacterium
CCTCCGACCATGAGGTCAACCTCAAGATCCTGCTCTCCCACGCGTTGGACGATGGGCGGATCACCCGGGAGGAGCGCGATCAGCTGCTCCATGACCTCGCTGGCGAGGTCGTGGAGCTGGTGATGACCGGCGTCGACCTGCAGGCCGCAGCCCTGTCGCGTGAGCTGCCCGTGAGCCCCTATCGCCTCCACGCCTATGACCGCATGATGGATCGGCTTGCGGAGACCCACGACCTGCACCGCGATGTCGAGGTGCTGCCGACCAGCGAAGATATCGAGGAACGCGTGGAACAGGGTGCGGGTCTGACCCGCCCCTCACTGGCAACCCTGCTCGCCTGGGCGAAGCGTGAACTCAAGGAACAGCTCCTCGCCTCCGAGATCCTCGACCTCGACCTGTTCACTCCCGTGGCTTCGGAACAGTTCCCGATCACCGCCGTCGAACGGTTCGGCGATCTCATCCCGCGCCATCGGCTTCGTCGGGAACTGATCGCCACCACGCTCGCCAACGACGTGGTCGACCGTATGGGCATCGTCTTCGTCTCGGAGGTCTCCGCGAGTACCGGCGTCCGTGCGGCCGAGGTGCTCCTCGCCTACCGGATCGCGCGGGATGCGATCGATGCTCCGAGGTGGTGGGGGCACCTGGCAGAACTCGAAGGGCGCCACGACCCTGAACGGATCCAGGAGCTGGATGCCGACCTCGCACGGTTGCTGACCACCCTGACGACCTCGCTGATCGGCCACCCGGCTCTGCGGCGTGACCCCGGCGGGCTGTTCGCCCGGTTGCGCTCGCTGGTAGAGGAACTCTCCGGTGCGATGTTGGAGCTTGGGACCCCGACCCAACGCCGGGCCCGGTCCGCACATGCTCGGTGGTTGACCGATGACCTCATCGACGACGAGTTCGCCCGTTTCCTGGCATCGGCGCGGGAGCTGACGTTGCTCACCGATGTCAGCCACGTGCAGCAAGCCCTCGGGGCGGAACGACGCGTCGTCGAGGTGATGGACGCGTTCCTCCGGTTCGGCGATGCGCTCGGGCTCGACCAGCTCGAGGATCTGCTCGGACGGGTGGATCCGACCGACCCGTGGAGTCGCCGGCAGCGCGACGGGCTCGCCGCCGACCTGCGCCGCCTCCGTCGGGTCGCGACCCTGGCTGCACTCGGACGTCATCCCGATCTCGACGAACGCGCAGCGGTCCAGGCCGAGGTGATCGAGCATGCCGAGCGCATCGACCGGGCACGGTCCGTCGCTCAGCAGGTCACCCAGGCGGACGAGCACCGGCTGGACGCCATCGCCGTCGCGATCCGAGCCATGGAACAGGCGCTGGACACCCACCCCTGATCCCACACCTGGCGACGATCCGGTCCCCGAGGAGTTACGCGTTGGCCAGGGGGTTGAAGGGTGCACCCACCTCGCGAGAGGTCGCGAGTTCGATGATCCCGACCTCGAGGAGGAGCTCGTCGGGCAGATCGGATCCCTTCAACTCGAGGTCGAGGGCGGCCACCCGGTCGTGACACCACGCCAGCTCGCCCGGATGGAAGGCCGCGGCGAGCGACTGCAGACGTCGGTGTTGCCCCGGAGAGATCCCGGCTTCCTTCGGGCTGGCCCCGGAGCGAACCAACAGCAACTGTCGGGTCCGGAACGCGATCGCTCCGAGCAACGCGAGTGGGGCTTCCCCGGCATCGAGAGCTCCGCGAAGCGCGACCAGGGCCGCGGCGGGACGACGCTCGGCGATGCCGTCGGCGATGGCGAACCCCGAGGCTCGCCCGTGCCCTTCAACGACCGCTTCGACCTGCTCGGCGGTGATGGGGGATGCATCTCCGGCAGCAGCACACACCGATGCCACCTGGGAAGCGATCGTTGCAGGTTGGTTGCCGGCGTGGCTGCGGATCGCGGCGATGGCCGTCGCATCGGCCTTCTTCGACAGGCGGCGGAACTCCTCGCCGACCAACCTATCCCAACCACGATCGTCCCAGTCGGTTGGCGCCTTGACGTCGACCCGTTCGCCCTGCGCCTTCGCCGCCTTGGCGATGCGCTGGATCTTCCCCGTCCCCCGCGCGATCAGGATGAGCACCGCCTCGTCGGACGGCGAGGCGATGTACCCCTCAACCTCGGCGCGCAGGTCACCGGCGACGCCTTCGACCCCTCGGAGGACCACGCAGGTACGCCCCCCGAACAGCGAGGTGGTGCGCAACTCGGGTAGGTGCTCGAGCTCCGAGACGTCCCGGACATCGACCTCGAGATCGGGGTCCTCGGACCGCAGCTCCTCGAGCCGCCGCTCGAGTTCCCGCTGGAGCAGCAGGTCGTCATCACCGGCGAGGAGCAGGACGGGAGTCATGTCGGCAAGCCTACCGCCGGAGGGTGACGGCCCGACCTGCTCCGCCGGGGGGTTCTACGGTGACGGCGGACCTGAGGGCGGCGGTCCTTGCGGTGGGTTCGACGACGGCGGGGTGGACGACGGTGGGGTCTGCTGGGTGTAGCTCCCCTGCTGCTGTCCGTACCCCTGCTGTTGGCCATAGCCCTGCTGGGAGCTCTGCTGGCTGTAGCCGGTCGCGGGCTGCGTCGCCGCCGACTGCTGCCAGGCCGACGCACCTGAAGCCGGCTGTCCAGGTGCGGCGTTGTCCTGGCTGATCTTCACCAGTTGGTTCAGCGACGAGTGGATCCGGAAGAGCACGATCATCAGCTCGGCGTAGATGCGGACCACCAACGGCCCGAGCAGGATCATCAGGATCCCGAGGACCGGCTGGTCGCCCGCCGTCATCGTGATAACACCGGAGATGATCACCCCGATGACCGCCAGCCAGAACAGCAGCTGGATGAAGATCGGCGTCACCATCTTGCGGAAGGTCAAGAACTCCATGGATGCCCCTTAGGTTCAACGAGCCCGCTCGACGGTCCGTCGTTCGGGATCCATCGAGCAGGTCCTGGTTTCCCGCGCGCCCTGGGCGGGTCGGTCGCGAAGACTAGCCGGTCGCGTGGAAGGGACAAGGGAAGGCTCTGCGGTGGGACTCCTGGTGCGGGGACCCTCACGCGTACCGTGCCTTCGAGGTCGGTTCGTCGCACGTCAGCACCCAGCAGTTCCAAGGTGGTGACCGTGTCCGGATGCGGGTGCCCGTAGCTGTTGTCGAGCCCAACGCTGATCAGGGCCACCTCCGGGGAGACTGCCCAGAGGAACGCTGGGTCGGTGGTGCCCGCGCCGTGGTGCGGGACGGTCAGCAGCTCAGCGGCCAAGGCGTCATGCGAAGTGCCGAGAAGGTACTCCTGGGCCGCGAACTCGACGTCGCCAGTGGCGAGGACCCGGCGATCCTCGTGGGTCACGCGCATCACGATCGAGGTGTCGTTGAGTTCGCTCCTCGACCACCGGTAGGGCCGGCCAAGCGGCGGGTGGAGCACCTCGATGATCGTGTCGCCAACCGGAACCACCTCGCCTTCCACCGGGCCACGGATCGGCACCCCTCGTTCCCGCGCAACGGAGATGACCTGTTCCGCCTCGGGCAGCGCGGTTGGCATCGGCCGGTACCAGACGGCATCGACCGCGATCGTCCGCAACACCTCAGGGACCCCGCCGACGTGGTCGAGGTGCGGATGGGTCACGACCACCAGGTCGAGGTGGCGACGTCCGTTGCGGCGTAGCCACCTGGCGGCAGTCTCATCTCCGCCGGCATCGACCAGGATCCGCGTCTCCGGGGTCTCGATGAGGAACGCATCCCCCTGCCCCACATCGATCGCGGTCACGGTCATGTGACGTTGCGGGAACAGCCCACCGACCTGCGGTGCCGCCGCGATCAGGACGCTCACCGCCGTAACCACGGCTAGCGAACGAGCGGATCTCGTACCCGGCGAGGTCAACAACCAGGCACACCCCGCCAACAACGCAACCACGGTGATGGGGCGCGTGATCTCCGCTGCACCGCCGATGCCGTTGAAGCCGTGCGCAGAGGCGAGGACCACGTGGGCCGGCCCACCCGCCAACCAGAACAACGGTGCGCCGAGTTCGATGTGGACGATCGCCAGGAGCGTTCCCAGGAACGACAGGACCGCAGCCAACGCCGCCGCCGGCACCGCAACGATGTTCGCGGGAACCGAGGACAGGGGGACCTCACCGAAGGTCGTGAGCAACAGCGGGACGACCGCGACCTGCGCGCCGATGGAGATCGAGGCCACCGTCCGGAGTCTCCGTGGAAGCCGACTGAGCCGCTGCGCGACCAGCGGCGCGACCAACAACACCCCAGCGGTTGCCGTCGCCGACAACAGCAGTCCGAGGGACCCGGCCAGGCGTGGATCGAGCAGCACCAGGAGCAGGACCGCGCCGGAGAGGGCGTGCCGGGTGTCGCGTGGCATCCCTCGCGCGCCGACGAGCAGCACGAGCAGCGCCATGCTTCCGGCACGGAGCACGCTCGGCTCGAACCGTGTGATGAAGGCGAACGAGACGATGCTCACGGCGATGATCCGTCGCCTCCACCGCGCACCCACACGCAGCGCTTCCAGCAGCAGCAGGACCCCACCTACGACGATCGCCAGGTTCGCTCCGGAAACGGCCGTGAGGTGCGTCAGGCTCGTGGCTCGCATGGCTTCCTGATCGTCGTCCGGAAGCAGCCGGGTATCGCCGGAGACGAAACCGACCAGCAGCCCGCCAGTGCGGTCGGTGAGGTGGCGAGTAGCGGCAGCTCGGATCCTCGCGCGTACATGCTCACTCGCGGCTGCCAGCCACCCAGGGGACCCGGCGGGTTCCCACGCTTGGATGTCGAGAACCACGCTGGCGTGCTGACGGCCCATCCAACGTCCGTACCCGCCCTCGGGTAGCGGCCGGGCGGTCGCTCGAACCTCCCAGCGGCTGCCGAGGGGCGGGGGTTCGACGTCCGCATCGAGGGTGAGCGCGGCTCGCTCCCGGGTGCGGGTCCCCTCCACCGCCGTCACCCGGACCAGGACGTGCCATCCGGTTGCGATGGGCCGAGGTTCGTGCACCACCACCGCGTCGAGCCCTCGGGCACCTCCTTGCTCAGCCAACCGCGGCAGCACGCCAGCATCGGTCGACAGCACCCGGAACCCTGTGGCGGGGACCACGACGAGGACGACCAGTCCCACCCCCAACATGCCGTGCCAACCCCGCAACCCTTCGGAGGTCGGTGGCACCACCGCTGCCCGACACCGCACCCGCTCCCGCACGACCCAGCCCGTGGTGCCCCCCGCGACCAGGACCGCAACGGCCCCGAGCACGACCGGCACCAGCGCACCCTCGCCCACATCGACCCACCCACGAGCGAGGGCACGCTCGCCCAGCGATTCACCGATCAACGCCGCGATCACCGCTGTCACTCCCCAGACGACCAGAGGACCGAGTACCTCACCGAGCGACGCTGGGGCTGCCTCGTCAGCCTGCCCGCTCCCGGCCGAAGCACCTTCCTGGCTAGCCGTCACCGCACCGTGACCAGGTCGGCGAGACGTTGGAAGGTCATCTCCCCGATGCCGGCAACGGCCCGAAGGTCACCAGGGGTCTGGAAAGGCCCAACGGTCTCGCGATGCTCGAGGATGGCCGCGGCCTTCGCCGGTCCGATGCCGGGCAGGGTCTCGAGGTGTTCCTGGGTCGCGAGGTTGAGGTCGATCACCCCGTCCGCGTCGACGCCTCCGCTCCCCGCGGGGTCCTGCACCTGGGGCATGGCCTCACCCTCGATGGGAACATGCACCTGCTCACCGTCGGTGAGCACCCGAGCGAGGTTGAGACGATCGGTGTCGGCTTCAGCGGTCGCTCCGCCGGCAGCCGCGAGAGCGTCCGCGACCCTCGATCCTGCTGCCAACGTCACCACCCCACCGCTCTGCACAGCTCCCGAGACGTGGACCACCACCTCGGTCTCCTCCAGAGCTTCCGCGGAAGGGTCGGATCCGGGACCGGACCCTGCTGAGGGATGATCGTGACCACCTTGGCCCGCCCCATCGGCCGGTGGTACGTGGTCGACGATGCTCCCGACCGAAGCCGCGGGAGGAAGCTCGGTAGGTCGTCGCCACCCGTCCCACACCACCAGACCGGTGACCATCAGTGCGCCGAGCAGCAGGATCGTCAGGCCGACCAGTTCCAACGGGGAGGCCTGGAACCATGCCGCAGCCCGCGCCGCAACGGAGCGCGGCGGGCCGTCCGGCGGCAGGTCCTCAACATCCATCCCACGAGGCTGCCTGCTCGTCGACGCCACGCACCCCCGGATCCGCCAACTGTGGACAACCCGCGACGGCCGTCGCGATCCCGCGCTGGCCCCCAACTCCCGAACGTCAGACGGCGCTCCCCTGCGCTGGGACCGCGGCAACGCCGATGGCACCCGGACCGACGTGCGTGCCGACGATCGGACCGATCAGCGCCTCGACGCGGCCAGCGACCTCCACCTCGGCATCCAACCGTTGCCACAGTTCGCCGGCCCTCTCCGGAGCCAGTGCGTGGACGACGACGAGGTCGACGGGTCGACCGGCAGCTACCTCGGAGACGAGGGCCACGCAACGGTCCATCGCCCGGGTCCAGGTCCTCGTGCGCTCCCGGACCTCGACCGTGCCTTCGGGGGTCAGATGGAGGATCGGCTTCACCTTCAGCGCCGTGCCGACCATCGCCTGTGCCCCGGTGAGCCGTCCACCACGCTTGAGGTACTCCAAGGTGTCGACCACCAACAACCCGAGCGCCTGCTTGCGGATCCGCTCGACCGCGGCGACCACCTGTGCGACTGAGCCGCCTCGCTCAGCGACCTGGTGTGCCGCGAGCGCCGCCAGTCCCAAGGCACCGCCCACCAGCTTCGTGTCGACCACCTCGACCGGGAGGGCGGCGTGCTTCGCCCGATCCCGAGCCAACGAGACCGTTCCCGATAGCGCGGCGGAGCAGTGCACCGACACGACCTGCTGGTGCCCATCGTCGGCACAGTCGGCATACGCCTCCTCGAACCACGCCGGAGACGGCTGCGAGGTGGTCGGCATGCGGACGGCGTTCTCGAGCCGCGCGTAGAAGTCCTCGGGCTGCAACGTGACACCGGAGATCTCCGTCCGGTCCCCGAAGGTCACCGACAGCGGCACGACCCGCAGTCCGAGGGACTCGACCAGCTCGCGTGGCAGGTCGGCCGTGGAGTCGGTGACGACGGCGACCGGAGCAACCACGTGGGTCAGGCCTTCACGACGAAGTTGATCAGCTTGTCCGGGATGAAGATGACCTTGACCACGTCACCGTCGAGGTGGGCGGCCACGTCGGCGTCCGCCTTGGCGGCTGCCTCGACGACATCCTGGTCGGCGCCGGTGGGGGCCGTGATCCGGCCTCGGACCTTGCCGTTGACCTGCACGACGAACTCCGCATCTTCCTCAACGAGCAGCGAGGCATCCGCGCTCGGCCAGGACTGGTCGTGGACCGATCCCTCGTTACCAAGCCGTTGCCACAGCTCCTCGGTGATGAAGGGACAGATGGGGGCGAGCAGCTTGAGCAGCGTCTCCAGCGCGTCGCGGACAACCGGACCACCGGATCCATCGCGCGTCGCGTCGAGCGCGGCGTTGGTCAGCGTCATCATCTTCGCGATACCCGTGTTGTACTTCCGGGAGTCGAGGTCCTCGCTGACTCCGACCACGGCCGCTGCGGTCGCCTTGCGCAGCGCGTCAGCCTGGTCGCCGTCCTCGGCGGTGCCTGCTGCCTCGCGGTCGAGCTGCTCCAAGGTCAGGCGCCACACGCGCGACAGCCACTTGTACATCCCCGTCGGGGAGACATCAGCCCAGTCGATGTCGTCCTCGGGCGCGGATGCGAACAGCATGGTGCCCCGCAGGGTGTCCGCGCCGTACTCGTTGTAGACCTCGCCGGGAACGACGAGGTTGCCCTTCGACTTGGACATCGATGCGCCGTCCATGATGACCTGCCCCTGGTTGAGCAGGCGCTGGAACGGCTCGTCCGCGGCGAGGTAGCCGCGGTCGCGCATGGCCTTGACAACGAACCGGCTGTA
>SKNK01000226.1 GCA_007120565.1 Nitriliruptoraceae bacterium
GCTCGACCGCGCGAGGCCCCAGCGCCGCGCCCCCTCGCCGGAGGCGGCCGACCCCGCCACACTCGCGGCTCGTGCCGCCCGCGCAGCACGTGCCGGGTCGGGTGCCCGCGTGGCGCGTCTACCCGACCACTCCAGCAACGACGAGGTAGCTGAGCCCACCGAGCCCAGGCGTCGTGCCACCGGTCTGCCGCCGGCAGGTGCCGTGCTGGGGATCCTGGCGCTCTCCCTGGGTGGCTTACTTCCCACGACCGAAGCCGCCTTCGCCGCGGCCAACGACAACAGTGGTAACCGGTTCACCACCGCCCAAGCCACCTTCGAGACCGACGCCGTCATCACCCACGACACGACCGAGTCCTACTGCGCTGAGGTCACCGTGACCACGTCCTGGCCCTCTGAGATCCCCTGGGAGGTCCACCTCGACCTCAGCAGTGCACCCCTCGACGGTACGCCGTCCACCGCGACGGGTGCCGACATCGCGTTCGAGTACCCGCTCCTGACGGCGACCGGGACCGACGACAACGCCACCGTCGCTGCCGGCTCACCGGCAACGTGGACCTTCTGCGCCAACCGCGACGAGGACGAAGGCGCCCCGCCACCACCGAGCATGGTCCTGCCCGAGCACGACGGGAGTCCGGTCGCTGAACCCGACGACAACCCGGGGAACTCGGCGACCTACGCCTTCGACTTCACCTACGGCCAGGACGTCCACCTCGACGGCTACGCGACCGCGGGGCTGGCGGTCGAGCGTGCGGCACCCGGCGGTTCGCCTGGAGAGGTCTCGGTCCGGATCTTCGCGGCAGGGAACCTGATCGCGTCCGGTTCATCGGGCGATGTTCGTGGCGACGGCTGGCAGACCATCACGTTCCCGCTCGGCGACCAGGGCCCCATCGCGGGCACCTTCCCCGCTGGCACGACCTTCACCGTCGAGGTCGAACTCCGGCGGCTCAGGCTGGAACTCGACGGTACGTCGCAGATCCTGCTGCCCCTCGCGCCGTAGGTTCCCGCGACGTCGGGAGCGCGTGGCAGCGAACGCCGGGGTCAGTCAGAGAAGCGCTCGGCGAGCAGGTCGAGCAGGGCGTTCCACCGCTCGAGGTGATCGGGCAACGCATGCTCCTGTGCCCAGCCGACGAACGCGCTCTTGCCCGACGAGGTCAGGTCCACGTGGGGGATGCCATCGACGGTCCGCTCACCGTTGCTGACCCGTCGGCCACGCTCCTGCACGAACCTCCGCAGCAGGCGCACCTCGAACAACGTCTCGGCTTCGACCCCACGCGGGTGACCGTCATAGACATCGGCGTAGGTCACCACCTCACGACCACGATCGAAGGCGAACCTCGACGTCAGGGTGTCGCGAGCACGACGACCCTGTTCGTCATGGTCGAGCAAGACCACCACCGCAACATCGAGTTCGGCCCGGAGAACCACCGCCGACATCGCCGCGCCCATCGCCCCACCGGCCGGTCGGATCTCGATGCCTTCCAGCACCTCGGTTCGACCGAGGCGTTCTGCGACCAACCGCAGGTAGGCCTCGTCGGTGCCACCCTCGACGATCAGCACCCCGCGCGTGTCGGGTGACACCTGGCCGACACGGTCCAGGACGTCGGCCAGCCCAGCGTCATGCAACAACCCTCCGAGCAGGGAGGCCTGCGTCTGGTCCCCCGCTGCCGAGCCGAGCACCGTCGTACGACCCGTCGCCTCACGGACCAAGCCGACCACCATGGCCTCCGCCACCCGAGGGACCACGAACGGCGAGGTGGTGGTGACCAGGATCGGCGCGTCCACCTCCGCCGCGACCTCGACCATCAGACGCGCGAAGATGCCCTGGCCCGCCGGGTGGAGGAAGGCGTCGGGCGATTCGATGACCATCACCGCCGGTGGGTCGTCCTCGGCGGCGAGGTAGCGGGCGATGGCCAAGGCGATGATCGCTCGGACCTCGGGAACCGGCACCAGCGACCCCAGGTCGTCGCGGACCTCGACCACACCGGAGCTGGCCACCTCGACCTCGGCCACCTCGGGGATCACCCGGCGAGCGATGCCGACGATCACCTCCGCCAACGCTTCCCGCTTGGCCGGGTCTTCCAGGTCGATACCGACACCGTCGAGGAGGTCACGCGGACGGTCGTCGACGCGACACAGCAGCGCTCGTCCCTCCTGCAGGCGGCCTTCGACGTGTCGCTGGCCGTCGCCAGGGTCCCAGCTGACCGTGGCACGCCCGGCGCCCCCCACCCACAGCTCGACGCGAGGGCTACCTCCCCGTCCCCGCGGCAGGTCGCGCCCCGGACGGAACCGGATCGTTGGATCGAGAGCAGCCGCGACCGCGAAGGCAACGTTGCTGGTGCCGGACCGGTTGAGGCCGACCAGGACGGTCACGTGCCGGCCGAGCGGCACGGCGACCGCCGGGCCCCATACCGAGCGGACGTCGGTGATCCGGGCCTGGTCGAGATGCACGGGTCAGACGAACCTGGCGAGGAAGTACCGCTTCTTGCCGACGCGTAGCACCATCGTCGTCTCACCGACGAGGTCGTCGGCTGTTACCCGCCGCTGAGCGTCGTCGACCACCACGTTGTTCAGTCGCACCGCGCCCTGGTCGACCAGCCGTCGTGCCTCGCCGTTGCTCTTGGACGCGCCGGCCTCGGTCATCACTTCGAGCAACCCGAGGCCCTCTTCCAGTCGCGTTCGCGGGAGTGCGACCGAGGGAGCTTCACCGAACGCATCTGACAGCACCGCGTCCGACAGCCCGGCGAAAGCCTGCTCCCCGAACAGCACCGAGGTAGCAGCTTCGGCGGACGCGACGCCGTCGTCACCGTGGACGATGCGGGTGGCCTCACGGGCGAGGGCACGGTGGGCGACGCGACCGGTCGGATCCGCCTCGTGCGCTTCGGCGATCTGGGCGATCTCGTCCAACGGCAGGAACGTGAACAGCTTGAGGAAGCGGACCACGTCGGCATCCGGGACGTTCACGAACCACTGGTAGTAGGCGTACGCGGAGGTCTGGTCCGGATCGAGCCAGATCGCGGTGCCGTCCGACTTGGAGAACTTGCGGCCGTCCGAACGGGTCACCAACGGCCACACGAGCCCGTGGACCTCGCCCCCGTGGAGGCGACGGGTCAGATCGACGCCCGCGACGATGTTGCCCCACTGATCGGAGCCTCCGGCCTGCAGGCGGCAACCTTCCCGTTCGTAGAGCACGGCGAAGTCGTAGGCCTGCAGCAGTTGGTAGCTGAACTCGGTGTAGCTGATGCCCTGTTCGCGCTCGGTCAGACGCTTCTTCACCGAGTCGCGGGCGATCATCTGGTTGACCGAGAAGTGCTTGCCGACGTCGCGGAGGAACGCCAACGCCGACAGGTCCTTGATCCAGTCGTGGTTGTCGACCAGCAGCCCGTCACCGTCGTCGAGTTCGATGATCCGGTCCAGCTGGGCGCGGATCCCCGCCAGGTTGACCTCCAGGGCGTCATCGTCCAGCAGCTCACGTTCGCTGTCCCGGAACGACGGGTCCCCGATCCGTCCGGTTGCACCACCCGCCAGGGCGATCGGTCGGTGACCGAGCCGCTTGAGGTGCGCCATCGCCATGATCCCGACAAGGTGGCCGATGTGCAGCGACGGTGCCGTGGGATCGAAGCCGACGTAGTAGCTGACCTGCTCGGTCGCGAAGAGCTCGCGCAACGCGTCGGCGTCGGTGACATCCTGGACGAAGCCGCGGGCGGCCAGGACGTCCAGGGCGTTGTCGGTGGGTGTGGTATCGCTCATGGTCTCGGAGACGCTAGCGCGACCGGCGGGCTGGGCCGCACCCAGGTGCCGCAGCCCAGCCCCTGACGCAACGACAGGACACGCGGGGACGGGATGGTTCGGTGGGCGGCGCGGACCCCATCAGCGACGCTGCCAGGTCGGCAACGAGGCGCGTACGTCCTCCGGCGGGACGAGCGCTGGCACGTCTCGCGCGTGGAGCCAGTCCGGCATGCCGTCGGCCCACACGTAGGTGTCCGGCTCGACCACACCCTCCAGGATCAGTTCGCGGATGGACTCCAACCCGATCGGGCCGATCTGCCGCTCTCCCTGCAGGTGGTACCAGCGGGCGGGTTCAGGCACGGTGAGCAACCTCGGACAGGGGCGCAGGTGGGCCCTCGGACGGTACCGGGCGTGCGTGGCTCGGTACCGTTCCGTTCACGCCACCGATCCGGAGGGACCTGCGATGGTCAGCTGTCGATGTGAGGTCCTCAACGGGCTGAGCGGCGACGTCGCCAGCGACTACCTCAAGACCCACCTGCAGCAGCTGCGCGTCGACGGCATGGGCCGCAAGGTGCACGGCTGTCCGGACAGCGACATCGAGTGGACCGAGGAGCGGGAACCCGGGGGCTACGCCGAGAACGTGCTCGTACTCCGACGGACCCGATGAGGGGAGAACCATGGGGTTCTTGAACCCGAAGCAGAAGCAGGACGATCAGTTGCCTGGCTCCGGTCGCTCTATCGACCTCGACACCAAGGTGTGCCCCACCTGCCGGCGTGAAGCGCTGCCATGGGAGGACCGCTGCGCCGAGTGCGATGTCGCTCCGGTTCCCGCCGACGAGGTCCCCGCGACCGAGGTCTCGTTGCCGCCCGGGCTCGCTGCTCTGGCGGAGGAGGACGCCGCCGAGGCCGACCCCGCCCCGGACGACGAGGACGACTAGTTCTGGGTGGCTGACGCCGCGCCGGCGCCACGACGAGCGCGGTCGGTGAAAGGTTCGACAGGCGAACTTCGGCGGTAACACCCCGCAGACGCGCCGGTGCATCGGAGGTCAGACCTCTTGGATGCCAGGCCGCGAGTGTCTAGGGTCGGGTCATCCCCCCGAGTCCTCGACCAAGGGTCCTGCATGTCACGGCACCACCGAAGCGCCTTACTCAAGAGATCTGCCGCGTTGCTCGCGGCGACCGCACTGATCGTCGCCGCCTGCTCTCCCGCGGCGGTGGAGGAGACCGAAGATCCGCCTGAGACCGACGAGACCGACGAGGCGGCGGGTGAGGTCGAGGAGACCGAGCCGGCAGAGGACGATGAACCGACCGCTGCCGGCGAGCGCGGCACCATCGAACTGCTGACCACGACGGAGGGCTACGACCCGATCCGGTACGAGGCCGCGTTCATGATCGCCGACGCGTGGGAGGAGCTCGGCTTCGAGGTCGAGGTGCTCCCGACCGAGTTCTCCACGCTGATCGAGTCCTTCTACGACGAGCAGGACTTCCAGGCCGCGGTGGTTGGTTGGTCCGGTCGTGTCGACCGCCTCGACCCGCAGCACTTCCTCGGCACCCTCGCCGGTGAGAACACCGACCTCGGCGGCAACAACCCCGGCCAGTACGTCAACGAACGGTACGACGAACTGTTCGCGATGCAGCGCGCCGAAGGTGATCAGGAACAGCGCCGTGAGTACGTCCTGGAGATGCAGGAGGTCGCCGCAGAGGACATGGCGGTCAACGTCCTGTTCTACCGCGACGAGGTGGTGGGCTACAACAACACCACGTTCGAAGGCTTCACCGAGATGTCCGGAGAGGCGCTCTACAACGAGTGGACGCCCTACACCGTCACGCCGCTGACCGATGACCGGATGCTGACGATCGGGACACCCGAGGAGCCCGACACGATCAACCCGCTGGACTCCACGACCGTCTGGGGCTGGAAGTTCATGCGGATGTACTACGACAAGCTGGTGCGCCTGAGCGAGGACGCCGAGCCGTTGCCGTGGGCCGCCGAGTCCTACGAGGCACTCGACGACACCACCTTCGAGATCGTGCTGCGCGACGGGATGACCTTCCACGACGGCGAGCCCGTCACCGTGGAGGACATCAAGTTCACCTACGACTACTTCATCGACAACGAGTTCGGCTACTTCATGCCGTTCCTGAACATGGTCGACGAGGTCGAGATCATCGACGACTCGACGGTGCAGTTCCACCTCGAGACTCCCTTCGGGCCCTTCCCGAACGTGACGATGGCACAGATCCCGATCCTTCCCGAGCACATCTGGGCGGAGATCGACAACCCGCAGGATCTCGCACCCGATGACATCCCGACCGTCGGTTCCGGACCGCTCCAGTTCGAGCAGTACGACCTGGGCGAATACAAGAGCCTGACGGTGTTCGAGGACCACTGGACCGCAGATGACTTCGAGATCGACGGGGTGGAACTCATCATCTACGCCGACTCCGAAGGTGTGTTCACCGGTCTGCAGACCGGTGAGATCGACATGACCGCGTGGCGCATGGAGCCTGGTCAGATCAACCTCGCCGAGGACGAGGACGACATCACCGTCGTCAACGCTCCGGACTTCGGGTACTACCACCTGACGTTCAACACCGACGTCGAGCCCTTCAACGACCCCGAGGTACGCAAGGCGCTGTCCCACGCCATCGACAAGAACACGATCGTCGATGTGCTGCTGGACGGCCGGGGTGAGCCAGGGACATCGGTGATCGCACCGTCGAACCCGTTCTGGCACAACCCCGATGTGACCCGGTACGACTACGACATGGATCGCGCGGCGCAGATCCTCGAGGACGCGGGCTACTGAACCCACTTCGGTGAGTTCAGCCGGCGGGGCTGTGCCATCGGCAGCCCCGCCGGACGCTCGCCCGCGACCGGGAAGCCACCACCATGCGTAGCTACCTCCTGAGCCGGATCGCCCAGCTGTTCCTCACGTTCCTCGTGATCGTGACGATGCTGTTCTTCCTGTTCCGGCTCGGCCTTCCCGATCCAACCTCGGCGCTGATCACCGAGGGGCTCTCGCAGGAGGACATCCAACGGACGCAGGAGCGGTTCGGGCTCGATCTGCCGCTCTGGCAGCAGTACTTCGTCTTCCTCGGCAACCTGTTCACCGGGGAGTTCGGCACCTCGTTCCACTACCGAGCACCGGTCACCGCGATCGCGATGGATCGGCTGCTCAACACCCTCGCGATGATGCTGCCGGCCATCCTGCTCGCCTACACCATCGGCCCACTGCTCGGCGTGATGCTCACGTGGAAGCGTGGCAAGGGCGTCGAGACCGCCGGCATCGCCGGGGCCCTGATCCTGCGCTCCGCCCCGGTGTTCTGGACGGGGATGATGGCGCTGTTCGTCTTCGGGATCTGGCTGGGCTGGCTGCCGACATCTGGCATGCGGACCCTGCCGTACGAGGCAAGCGGCTTCTGGGACAAGATCCTGACCCTCGACTACCTCCGACATCTGCTCCTGCCCATGATGGTGGTCGCCGCGTACTACATCGCGCTGCCGATGTTGATCATGCGCAACACCCTGCTCGAGGTGATCGGTGACGACTTCATCGAGTTCGCCCGAGCCCGCGGCTTCAGCGAGGGCCGGGTCATGTACCGCCACGCCGCCCGCAACGCCCTGCTCCCGGTCGTCACACAAGCGGCGGTCACCACCGGCCTCGCGGTGAGCGGCCAGATCGTCGTCGAGGTGGTCTTCAGTTGGCCCGGTCTCGGCCGCGAGATGTTCCGCGCCGTACAGACCAGCGACTACCCCATGGCCCAGGCGACGTTCATCTTCATGGCGCTGCTGATCCTCATCCTCAACCTCGCCGTCGATCTCATCTACGGACGGCTCGACCCGCGCGTCACGACCAAGGCGGGCCACTAGATGGTCCCGACCCCGTTCCGACGACGCGCCTCCCTCGTCCGTCCCGACCAGGAACCGATGTGCGCAACCTCCTGAGCAACGTCTGGCGCATCATCCTCGCCGACCGCATGGCGCTGATCGGTGTGGTGCTGCTCGCAGGCATCATGGTGATCAGCGCGCTCGCCCCCGTCATCTCGACCCACAACCCCAACGAGATCAACGAACGGGTCGAAGGTGTGGTCGTCACCTACGACGGAACCGACTGGCTCGAGCCGGAGCGGGTCGCCGACCTGCCCCTCAATGCCGCGCACGTCGCGGAC
>SKNK01000088.1 GCA_007120565.1 Nitriliruptoraceae bacterium
GACCGGGGTGGGGACCGCGACCCCAGGCACGAGGCTCGGGACGGCAAGGGACACCTCGACGGAACACTGCTCGCATCCCGGGGCGGGCGTTGAGAGCGTCAGGCTGCCCGACCAGCGATCGGGGAGCCGATCGGCAGCGTGTTGGCGTGCCACGGCGACCGGCTCTCCAACGGCGAGCTGTCGGGCCGCCTCCGACGAGGCGACCCCGGAGAACACGAAGGTGAGACCGACCAGCCCCAGCTGGAAGGTCAAGGCGATCACCAGGAGCGCCACGGGCAAGATGCCCACGAGCTCTACCGACGCCTGTCCACTCTCCCGCGCGAAGAGGCGACCTCGGCGAGACTTCTGACGTCGCTTCTCCGGCCACAGTCCGAGGTGCACACCCAACCCATGGATGGCGTCGCGAGCAGGGCTCCCGTTGGCTCGCTCCGGAGCACCGGCGTTCACGGCCGGCTGCAGACCGCGGTAGTCGGCAGGGATGGTCAGGGGGATGCGGGGCACCGCGACCACCGACTCAACGAGGTCGGGTTGTACGTCGCTGATCCGCGACGCGCGGTTGACCAGGACGTGCACATCCTCGGTCCGGGCCTCCAAGCGACGCCACAACTCCAGCATGCGTTTCGCCGACCGCATCGACGGGACGTCCGGGGTTGCAACGACCACGGCCAGATCGGCCATCTCGACGGCGGTCAGGCTCGCCTCGGTCGCCACACTGCCGACGTCAACGATCACGATGTCGAAGCGAGACCGAAGGGCGCCCAGGATCTGCCTCGTGTGCTGAGCGGTGACATCCTCGGCATGTTCGCCCTCAGCAGGAGCGAGCAGCAGGTGCAACCCGGACGCGTGGCGGAACACCGCCTCCTCGATGTGTCTCGAGGTGAGATCGTCCGCGACATCGAGGAGATCGACGATGCTGCGACGTTGCTCGATGTCCAAGAGGTTGACGGCATCACCGGTCTGCAGATCGAGGTCCATGAAGCACACGCTGCGTCCCGGTCCAAGCGACCCTGCCGCCTCCATGGCGAGATGCAACGCCACGGTCGTCGCTCCAACGCCACCCTTCGCGCCGGCGAAGGCGAACACCCGCGCGGTCGCTGCGGAGGAACCTGCCTCCTCGCTCGTGAATCGCGACCTGACGGACTGGGCCCACCCGGCCGCAGCAGCCAGGTCGGCCTCGAGGGCGTCGACGGAGAGCGGGAGTCCCGTCACCCCACGGGCACCGGCCTGCATCGCCCCACGGAGCAGCTCCGACGAGGGGTCGTCAACCAGCAGGACGACACCGATCCCCGGGAACCGGGTGACCAGATCGTTGGTGAGGTGCAGCTGAGGAAGCGGACCTACCCCCTCGTGCAGGAGCACGACATCGACCCCACCCTCCTCGCACTGCGAGGCGATGGCAGATGCCGAGGCGGCGACACCGACGACCTCGAGCTCGGTGGACTCATCGATCGATGCTCGGACCGAGGCCACCAGCTCCGGGTCATCGATCCCCAGGAGCACACGACTACTCATCCACACCCTCCTCGTTCTCCGGGGGTGTGATGACGCCGGAGGGGAGCTGGAACATCCGCTCGTGCGACGGCAGTGGCTGGTCATCACCCGGTGCCAGCAGCCCCAGCCGGACGGTGGTGGCGAAGGACTCCACGTAGGTGAGGATCAGGCTGTCCTCCACCGACAACGCGAAGGTGACCGGCACGACCCGCGACTCCCCGAACCCGCCCGACGGCGTCTCGTCAGCCTCCACCCGCACGGTGCCGACCTCGATCACACGAGCCGCAGCGACCACGATCTCCGAGCGCGGCGCCTGCTCCCCCGAGCCGGGGAACGTGGCGTAGATGTCGACCAGGTCTCCTGGGCGAACCTTGCCAGCGACCCCGGTCTCGGCGTCGACCAGGATGGCCAACTCGCGATCGCCGATCTCGAGCTCGGGGCGTTCACGAACCATCCCGTCCTGCAGGATCGACCCTGAGGTCAGTGGCGAAGCCGCGACCAGTCCCTCGAGTTCGCTCTGGCTGCGCAAGGCTGCCGCGGGGACCCAGCGTCGGGGCACCATGCGTTCTTCGATGGCCGCCTGCGGGATCGGTTGCTGGATGGGCACGTCCTCCGTCAGCCACAGGACCGACGTGAGCGGCTCGACCTGGCTCCGGACGTTGGAGACGTAGTTGGTCACGAGCATGAACACGGCGATCCCACCGAGCACCGACAGCACCATCAGCACGACCCCGCGACGCTGCTTCGGGTTCATGTGCGCGGCTCCTTGTGCTCGGTGTGTGACGGGTCGGGTGATGGGGGCGGCAGCGATGACAGCGCCGGTGGGGAGGCCCCCCCGGGTGGCGGCGCCGGTGGTGCTGCCTCGTGGTCGATGGGCGGGAGCGAGGCCCCACCAACGCCGACCGGCGTGTCCATGGCGAGCCCGGCCCCACACCGGTCGCACCGCTCCCGGCGACTGGGCTCGCCGCACCAAGCGCAATCCACGAGGGGCTGCTTGGCCAACGCCGCGGAGAGCAGCGCGTCGGGGGTCCCGACCGTGGCCGCGACCTCGATGAACCGCCTAGCTCCCCACCATGCCTTCGAGGCCTCCGGCGCGGATACCAGGTCGATCTTGGCGGGCCGCAGGGCCTCCCGCAGTACACCGCCACGCCACGTCTCGTTGCCATCGACGTCAGCGACGAGCGCCCGCGACCCTTCGGACAGGCCGAGGTCCAAGGCAGAACCGTCTGCCGGCCTCGCGGAGGGTGCCGGTGCGACACGAACGACGAACCCCCGGCGGCTGACGTACGACCGCGCGTGCAGGGACATCGGGACATCGACGTGCTCGAGCCCAGCGACAGAGGAGGTCCACGCCAGGGAGACGATCTGTGACTCGATGGCCGAGGCCAGCGAGACCGCCGCCTCGGCGCGAGCGAACCGTTGGAGGACCCTGCCCAGCCCGGCAACGACCAGGGCCGCGGCCAGCGGTGGCAGTGACGTATCGACGATCAGCAGACGGTGGGGTCCCAGGACACGGCGAGTCGTCGCGTAGGCAGCCCGTTGAGGAGGCGGACCCCAGGTGGGGACCACGGCGATGGCCGGTTCACCGTCAGGAAGGTGGGAGCGGAGGGTCTCCACCAGCGAGGCGGTCTGATCGGGGTGGTCGATCGCAGGCAGGTCGATGGGGCGGCGCTGTCCATCGAAAGCGCCACTCACACCGATCCCGGCGGCGATCACCGTCACAACAACCCCTTCCCCAAGGGCAACACGAACCCCCCTACCGGCACACGGCCCCCTACATCAGGCGATCTACTCACTCGGTAGATCGTCCAGGTCGACGGTCGGCAGCACGACTTCGACCCGGCGGTTGCGTGCCCGCCCTTCGGGGTTGTCCGAGCCATCCTCGAGGGTGTTGTCAGCGACGGGATCGTTGGGACCCAACCCCTCGGTGGTCAGCAGGCCGGGATCGATCCCCGCATCGATCAGGTGGTCGGCGACGGCTTCGGCCCGCTCCTTCGACAGTTGCAGGTTGTAGTCGTCGTCTCCGACGTTGTCGGTGTGGCCCTTGACGATCGCGGGGGCGTCCTCGAGCAGTTCGAGCACCTCGACGATGCCGTCGAGCACCTCCGAGGCTTCGGACCGCAGATCCGCCGAGTCGAAGTCGAACAGGACGGTGTCGGGGATCTCGACGACAGCGCCCTCGGGTTCGGCCTCGGCCTCAAGGTCGCTGAGGATCTCCGCAACACGCACCTCAACGTCGGAACGGTCCACCTCGCCGGTCACGGTGAGGGACGAGCCGGAGCCCTGTCCCTCTTCGTCCTGCTCCGTCCCCGCGTCCTCCGGAGTCTCCTCCGCGGCCGGCGCTTCCTCGGCGGCCAGCCCATCCTCCTCGGTCGACGAGGACACCTCGGGCGCTGCCGTCGCTTCCGGCGACTCGTCTCCCGAACAGGCTGCGAGCGCGATGCCGGACAGCAACAACGCACATACCAACCCCCGTCGCATGTCCACCCTCCGTCGTGATCGCTGCCGTCGACCGAACCCGGCAGCCAGGTATCGCCGACCTCGTACTCATCGGCCGGCGCGACGTCGACACAGGGTGCCGACCGGTCCATCTCGTGATGCGCTCGTTATGCGCCGAATGGCGCGGAAGGATAGCCCACGAGAAGGTGTACAGCCGTCCACACGGACGGCGCGACCATCCAGAAGGACGTCAACTGCGGATGGGGACGTCGCGTCGTGACCCATCGGGGTTGCCGACCGCGCAACGCGCCGTGCGTGCACCATCGTCCCACGCGGCCTCATCCGGGACCGCGACGTCGAGGTCGAGCTGGCTCGTGCCGTAGGGCTGACCGACGTAGTCCTCGAAGATCGCCGCGCAGCGGGCGAAGACCCAGCGGCTCACCTCGGCGTCACCGGGGTGCTCCTCGAAGCCGTCAACCTCGACCAGCCCGATGACCTCGAGATGGTGCGGCCGATCGCAGTCGATCGTCGAGGTCGACACCTCTCCCTCGGCGTCCTGCACGAACTCCAGGCAGCTTCCCGCCTCGAGGTCATCATCCCCGAAGAACCCACACCCCGAGAGCGCCGCCGCAGCTACGGCCATGACCACGGATCGGCGCCAACGTCTCGTCTGCATGGAGCATCCCCCCTCGATCGGCGGGGTAGTCTAGCGCTCGCCTGCGCAGTACCGACCGACGGGGAAGCTCGCCATGGCGCTGAGCGGATCTCGTGAGCCGAACTGCCCTGGCGACGACCTCACCGGCACCCTCCTGATCGATGGTCGCGTCGCCGCCCGCTTGGAGATGGCGACGACCGCACGGACCCGAGCACGGGGTCTCCTTGGGCGTAGCGGCGTCGACGGCGCGATCTGGCTGACTCCCTGTCGGCAGGTCCACACGATGGGCATGCGGTTCCCCATCGACGTCGCGTTCATCGACCGTAGGGGACGGGTCCTACGCACGAAGCGACTCCGTCCATGGCGGCTCAGCCCCTTGGCGATCCGTGCGGTCGGCGTGTTGGAGGCGGAAGCTGGAGCGTTCGCGCGGTGGGGGATCGTCGAGGGAGCACAGGTCGAGCTCCGTCCAGATGACTGGGACGGAACCACACCACCTCTGCCCCGACGTAGGTGGCTACCCGGTCGGCGCTAGCCACCTAGATGCAGGCCGGGGGGTGCCCAGCGTGCCACGGGCTGGCTGCTTCCAGCTGCTGCCCCAAGCGGAACAGGGTGGCCTCGTCCCAAGGCCGTCCGACGAACTGCACACCGATCGGGCCGACCTCGGCGTCGTGGTGCACCGGCAAGCTGATCGCCGGCTGTCCGGTCAGGTTCGCCAACGGTGTCAGCCCGACGAAGGCCGTCTGGTCGTCGAAGATGTCCTTCCCCTGCCACCCGTCGAAGTGTCCGTTGGGGCGCGACGGGCTCGTCAGCGTGGGATGCAGGACGACATCGAGGTAGCGCGTCGCCACCACCAGACGGCGAGCCATGAGCTGGAGTTGGAACTGCGCGGCGGCGTACTGGCCGGCCGAACGGGTGCGGCCGACCTCCTCGAGCCACTGGTTCACCGGTTCGTAGGTCGTGGGATCGAAGGGCTGCGCGGCGATCCCCGCCGACCACAGGGTGAGCAGCAGGTCCGGAAGCGCATCGGAGACGGGGAGCTCCACCTCCTCGACGTGGTGCCCGAGGTCCTCGAGCAACGCGACCGTCTTGGCAAGCGCAACATCGCTGCTCGGATGGAGCCCTTCGGGGCTGAAGGGTGTCTGGCGGGTGACCCCGATGCGTAGCCGGCCAGGATCGACGCCGACCTCGTCGCTCCAGGGCCGCGACGGTGGCGGCGCGTGGCCCGGGTCACCGGGTTCGTAGCCCGCCATGATGTCCAGGGCGAGGGCCGCGTCAGCGACGGTCCGGGTGAGGGCACCGCTGGTCGACAAGCCGAAGGCGGACTCGCCGAACATCGGGGCGTTGGAGATCCGGTCGCGTGAGGGCTTCAGCCCCACCACACCGTTGACCGACGCCGGGATGCGGATCGACCCTGCACCGTCCGAGCCGTGGGCCAACGCGCACAACCCCGCCGCCAGCGCGGCACCCGCGCCACCGGACGAGCCACCCGCGTTGCGCTCCGGATCCCACGGGGTCGCGCACCTCCCGAGCAGCTCGGTGTCGGTGTGCCCGATCGACCCCAGTTCCGACACGTTGGTCTTGCCGAGGGCGATCGCTCCCGCGTCGATGAGCCGGGCGACGTTGGCGTCGGTGTATCGGGCAACGTGGTCGGCGAACCCCCGCGTCCCTCGGGTCGTACGCACCCCCTCGAGGAAGTTGAGATCCTTGATCGAGACCGGCACCCCGTGGAGTGGACCAAGCGGCTCCCCCGATGCGGTGCGGTCATCCGCCGCGCGCGCTTGCTCCAACGCTCGCTCCGGCACCACCTCGACGTAGCTCCCGAAGGCCGGGTCGAACCGAGCGATCCGCTGGAGGAAGAGGTCGGTCAGTTCCGAGGCGGAGACCTCGCCCTCCGCGATCAACCGGGCTTGATCGCTGGCAGAGGCGAAGGCGAGATCATCGGCAGCAGGCACAGCAGGTCCCAGATCGGCGAGCGCGAACGCTAGCCGCGAGCTGGGCATCGAGGTGCCCCAGCCGTCGCCGGCGCGGGGCACGGCCCGACGACCGGGCCGAGTTGGACACGGGTGCGTACGCTCGCACCACAGCGGATGCCGCACCGGCCGCTGACCGACCTGACGAGAGGACCCACCATGCGCGTCGAGGGACTGAGCGACGACGACATCCAGACCGTCTCGAACTCCGGGACGTCGCCGACCAGCGACACGGCAGACGGCGACGCGACCGACAGCACCGACGGCGACGCGACCGACGGCGACGCGACCGACAGCACCGACGGCGACGCCTCCGACGCGGACGGCAGCGATGCCGACAGCACCGACGGCGACGCGACCGATAGCACCGACGGTGACGCCTCCGACGCGGACGGCAGCGATGCCGACAGCACCGACGGCGACGCGACCGACAGCACCGACGGTGACGCTGGAGATGCCGACGGCACCGACGGCGACGCCACGGACAGCACCGACGGTGACGCGACCGACACCGCCGACGGTGACGCCTCCGACGCCCGAGACGCCTGACCCGTGGTTGATGCACCTGCGCTTCGCCAACTGGTGGGCGAGGTTGCTGGCTTCCTCGACGCCTCGTGGGGTCGAGCGCCGCTGCACGTACCGGCGAGCGACGATCGCGCCGACCTCGCGAAGCTGCTGACCCTGGACGACGCCGATGCGGTGGTCGCCAACAGCGGCCTGCGCGCACCCGCCTTCCGGCTGGTCAAGCAGGGTCGGACCTTGCCGCAGAGCGAGGTCACCCGCCGGGTCAGGATCGGCTCCAAGCCGGTCTCCGACCTGGCGGACGTCGCAGCGGTCCACCGCGCCGTCGCCGACGGCGCCACGTTGGTGCTGCAGGGTCTGCACCGGTCCTTCGAGCCGGTCGCCACCTTCTGCCGCGACCTCGAGCGCACGATCACGCACCCGGTCCAGGCCAACGCGTACCTCACGCCACCGGTGGCACAAGGACTCAACCTGCACGAGGATCCGCACGACGTGTTCGCCGTGCAGACCTACGGCACCAAGCGCTGGGTCGTCCACCCACCCGGCGACGCGCAGCCGTGGGACCTGCAGCTCACACCGGGTGACGTGCTCTACCTCCCGGCCGGCACCCGCCACGCCGCGCAGACCGTCGACGCCCCGTCGCTCCACCTGACGCTCGGGGTGCGCACCGTCTCCTGGCGGCAGCTCGTCGACCGAGCGGTCCGAGCGTCCCTGAGCACGGTCGACGACCTGGAACGTCCCCTCCCCGCCGGCTGGGCCGACGAGCCCACGGTGCTACGTGAGGAGC
>SKNK01000243.1 GCA_007120565.1 Nitriliruptoraceae bacterium
ACGACGAGCACGGACGCCTCACCTACGTCTCGCCGGCCGCCGAGTGGCTCTGGGGAGACACGGGCGACGTGCTCGCCAACAGCTTGGATGGGCTCGTCCACCCCGAAGACCGCGCCACCCTCCGTCATGAACTCCAGGCACTCGCCACGGTGGACCCCGGGGACGTGGCACGCTTCCAGGTCCGGGTCTGGGTCACCCCAGGCTCGTGGCGAGAGATGGATGTGACGGCCGTCAACCAGCTCGAGCATCCAGCGATCGGCGCGCTCGTCCTGACCTTCCACGACGTCGCCGAACGGGTCCGCTACGAGCGGCAGCTCCAGCATCAGGCCGACATCCAGACCGACATCGCGGAACAGCTCGAGCGTGTCCAGGAGATGAAGGACACCTTCCTGACCGCCGTCTCGCACGACCTGCGCACCCCATTGACCAGCATCCGAGGGATGTCGGAGTTGCTGAACCGACGAGGAGACGACCTGGCCGGGGACCAGCGCCGGGAACTCCAGGACCGGATCGCTGCCAACGCCGAGCGCCTCGAGCGCCTCCTGCTCGAACTGCTCGACCTCGATCGTCTGACCCGCGGGCTCAAGCGCCCTGAGCGCACACCGGTGGACGTCAACCTCCTCGCACGGGAGGCGATGGCCGCGCAACCCGAAACTCGTCCGATCACCCTTCTGGACGGATGCCGCACCGCACGGGTCGATCCCGCGATGTTCAACAGCATCCTCGCGAACCTGCTCAACAACGCGGTGAAGCACACCCCGGTGGGCACCGGGATCTGGATCGAACTCACCCCACTCGACGACGATGGCCTGATGGTCGTCGTCGAGGACGCGGGGCCAGGTATCCCCGCCCGCAAGCGCGCCCTGGTCATCGAGGCCTTCACACGACTCGATGAGAGCCGCAGTACCCCGGGACACGGCTTGGGGCTCGCTCTCGTCGCGAGCTTCGCGCGACTCCACGGAGGGACGATCCGCATCGAGGACCGTCGCGGAGGAGGTACCCGGATCGTCGTGGTACTTCCGGGGTTCGACGGCGCACGGCGCCCGGATCAACGATCAGCCCTTGCCGGAGGAAGCGACACGGCGTCCCATCGCCGGAGGGATACCCCCAACGGTGCCCCACCATCCTGACCACGGGTGCTCGGTTCCCCTAGCAAGCCGCTTGTCCTCGGCACCGAGACACTGGTACCGTACGCACGACGACCTCCATCGGTCGTCCTTCGCGTGCCGCCTTGCAGCGCCCCGCCGCTCCTCGATCGACCACCTCGACGATCGTGATGCTGCGACGCTCTCCCGCACGCACACCCCGGACGACCCCGAGCCCGAGACGAGCCTGCCGTATGGCGAACATCAAGTCCCAGATCAAGCGCAACCGCCAGAACGAGCGCGCCCGCGCTCGGAACCGCGTTGTGCGCACCCGTCTTCGCACCACGACCCGCCGTTTCAACGAAGCGGTGGCAGGCGACGACAAGGAAGCCGCCGAGGCGGCGTTCCATCAGGTCGCTCGCGAACTGGACAAGGCCGCCAGCAAGGGCGTGTTGCACCGCAACACCGCGGCGAACCGTAAGTCCGGCATGGCGAAGCGCCTCAACGCGAAGTGATCTCGCTGCGGCCACGCAGCCGCAGCGAGGGATCGACCGGGCACCCCACGGGGTGTCCTTCGTCGTGTTCTGCGCGTTCTGCGCGGCATCCGCACCCGGGCGCGATGGGCAGCTAGCCTCGCCTTCCGACCGGAACCGGCCGTTGGAGGCCTCAGGTTGATGCGGGACAGTGACCCAGCAGCAGAGCAGCGCATCCTCGAAGCCTTGCGCGCTCTGGAGCATGAACGGCCCGACGTGGTGGCCGACTTCGCTCGAAGCGTGCTTCGGAGGGTCGACCCCGACGATCTGAAGAGGGCTGCCCCCGGCGCGGCAGCAGAGCGACTCGGTGAGGCCTTCGCCCGCCTCGACGCGAGGGGCCCCGGCCAGATCCGTGTCTCGGTGCATCGCCCGTCAACGGGACTGGACGGCTCAGCTCCGGGACCGACCGTCATCGAAGCGACGTCCGAGGACCGGCCTTTCCTGCTGTCGACGTTGACCGACGAGCTGGAGCGGCGTGGTCTGCACCTCCAGCGTGTCTGGCATCCCATCCTGGGCGTCCGCCGCGACGAGGAAGGTCGCATCTGCGCCATCGAGCCGGCCCGTGACGCGCCACTGCGAGAATCACTGGTCCACCTCGAGGTAGCCGACCAACTCGATCCCGATGGAGACGACGAGCTCATCACGTCGCTGAGCGAGCTGATCCGCGACGTGTTCCAGGCAACGGACGACTTCGACCCGATGCGTGAGCGCATCGGACAGATCGCCGATGATCTGCGTGCGGGACGATGGCCCTACTCCCCACAGGAGGAGGCCGAAGAAGCGGCGGATCTGCTGGACTGGCTGCTCGACGGCAACCTCCTGCTGCTGGGTGTGCGCGAGTACGCCTTCTCCGGTGATCCGGGCGAAGAGGTCGTCCAGGTCGTCCCAGAGTCCGGGCTCGGACTGCTCCGCGAGACCGACCGTTCGAGGTATGCCGAACCGATCGCGTTGGCGTCACTTCCGGACCTTGTTCGGTCGCGACTGCCTGACGCGCCCCTGGTCACCGTTACGCGGAGCACCCGGCCATCGACCGTCCAACGCCGGGTGCGCATGGAGTACTTCGCCCTGACCCGCCGGCGCGAGGACGGCCGACCGGAACGAGAGATACGGATCCTCGGGCTGTTCACCCGTTCGGCCCTCGCCCAGCCGGCTCGATCCACACCGATCCTGCGGGAGAAGCTCCGGACCATCCTGGAACGTGAGGACGTCGTGCCCAGCTCGCACGACGAGGGCAACCTCATCGCACTGTTCCAGGCGCTACCCAAGGACGAACTGTTCCAAGCCGACGTCGACACCCTGCAGTCGATGCTGATCCAGCTGCTCTACGCCGAGACCCACAGTGAGGTCCGCACCCTGGTGCGCGAGGATCCCCGTACCTCGATGGTCTCGGTGGTCGTCTCGGTGCCCCGGGATCGCTACAGCCCGCAGCTGCGTACCCGCATCCAAACCCACCTGATCGAACGCTTCGGCGCGTCCCGCGTCGACGTCGAGCTGTCCCTCGGTGACCGCCAGGACGCGCTGGTCCGGTTCCTCCTCCATCTCGACGGAGATCGTAGGGAGGTGCCGATCACGGAGCTGCGCAGCGAGGTCCGACAGCTGGCTCGGTCATGGGTGGATGACCTGCGATCCCTCCTGAAGGCCGAGTACGGCGCTCGTGAGGGTCGAACCGGGGTGCTGACAGAGCAGCTGGAGCTCGCAGAACGCTTGCCGCGTAGCTACCAGGACTCGATCAGCGTCGCGGAGGCTGTCGACGACCTTGACCTTCTCCGCGGCTTGCTGTCGGAACCGGGCCGGGACCTGGCCGTTGCGTTGCGCTCGGGTGAGCAACCCGGGACCGCACGGATGCGTGCCGTGAAGCGCGGCACCGGCCTCGAACTGTCCTCCTTCCTCCCCATCGTCGAAGCACTCGGGCTGACCGTCGTCGAAGAGGTCCCGCACCGCCTTGCGGGTGACGACGCGGTCTACATCCACGACTTCGGCGTGCGCGCGGAGGTGATCGATGCCGACCGTGATGGCGAGCGCATCGCTGAAGCGGTTCTCGCCGCTTGGCACGGTTTCGGTCAGGTGGACGCGCTCAACGAACTCGTACTGGTGGCAGGGCTCGAGTGGCGGGAGGTCGCCGTCCTACGTGCCTTCCGTCGTCTGCGCCGACAACTCGGCACGGCGTTCACTCCGGAGTACGTCAACGAGACGATCGTCAACCACCCCGAGGTGGCGCGCGCACTCATCGGCTACTTCCGCGCCCGGTTCGATCCGCAGGACCCGGGACGGATCGAGGGAGATGTCACGGCCGAGGCGACGGCTCGGCAGCACGTCATCGATGCCTGCGACGCACTGACCCGGCTCGATCATGATCGGATCCTGCGCGCCCTGTTGGAACTGATCGACGCGACGCTGCGCACCAACGCGTTCCGCGCGGATGCCGTCGCGGATGTGACCGGTGAGCCGTACCTGTCGTTCAAGCTCGACCCTTCCAAGGTCAGCGACACCCCACGCCCGATCCCCTACCGCGAGGTCTTCGTGCAGTCCTCTCGGGTTGAGGGCATCCACCTGCGCGGCGGTGCGGTCGCTCGGGGTGGGTTGCGGTGGTCGGACCGGCGTGACGACGTTCGCGCCGAGGTCGCCGATCTGGTCAAGGCCCAGGTGCTGAAGAACGGCCTGATCGTCCCGACGGGCGCGAAGGGCGGGTTCGTTCTCACCCAGGAGCCGTCGGACCCAGCCGAGCTTCGCGAGGAGATCCATCGCCAGTACATCACCTTCGTTCGTGGTCTGCTGGACATCACCGACGACCTCGATGGCGACACCGTCATCCCGCCACCCGACGTGGTACGTCATGATGGCGATGACCCCTACCTGGTCGTCGCTGCGGATCGTGGCACCGCCACCTTCTCCGACGACGCCAACGCACTCGCGGCTCGCTACGGGTTCTGGTTGGACGACGCCTTCGCATCTGGCGGCTCGAACGGCTACGACCACAAGAAGCTCGGTGTCACCGCGAAGGGCGCCTGGATCACCCTCAGCCGCCACTTCCGTGAGCTCGGGATCGACGTCCAGACCGACCCGGTGACCGTTGCCGGCGTCGGCGACATGTCCGGGGACGTGTTCGGCAACGGCCTGCTGCGATCCCGATCGGTGCTGCTGGTAGCGGCCTTCGATCACCGCGACATCTTCCTCGACCCCAACCCCGATCCCGAGGTCGCCTTCGCAGAGCGCCAACGGTTGTTCGAGACCCCACGCACCTCCTGGCAGGACTACAACCCGGACCTGATCAGTCCAGGCGGGGGCGTGCACCCTCGCTCGGCCCGGTCCGTCAAGCTCACCAAGGAGGTGCAGGAACTGCTGAGGATCGACGCTGAAGAGCTCCCACCCCCAGATCTCATCAGCGCGATCCTGCGCGCACCGGTCGACCTGCTGTTCGCCGGAGGGATCGGCAACTACGTCAAGGCTTCCACCGAACGCAACGAGGACATCGGCGACCGGGCCAACGATGAACTCCGGGTCGATGCCCGCGACCTGCGCGCCCGCGTGGTGGGCGAAGGCGCCAACCTGTTCATCACCCAACGGGGACGCATCGAGTACGCACGACGCGGGGGACGGATCAACCAGGACGCGATCGACAACGCGGCTGGTGTCTCAACCTCCGACCACGAGGTCAACCTCAAGATCCTGCTCTCCCATGCGTTGGACGAAGGACGGCTCACCCGGGAGGAGCGCGATCAGCTGCTCCATGACCTCGCTGACGAGGTCGTGGACCTGGTGATGACCGGCGTCGATCTGCAGGCCGCCGCCCTGTCACGTGAGCTCCCCATGAGCCCCTATCGCCTCCATGCCTACGACCGCATGATGGATCGCTTGTCGGAGACCCACGACCTGCACCGTGACGTCGAGGTGCTGCCTTCCAGCGAAGACATCGACGAGCGGGTGGAGCAGGGTGCGGGTCTGACCCGGCCCTCGCTGGCGACGTTGCTGGCCTGGGCGAAACGAGAGCTCAAGGAACAGCTGCTCGCCTCCGAGATCCTCGACCTCGATCTGTTCACCCCCGTCGCTGCGGAACAGTTCCCGCCCACGGCGGTCGAGCGGTTCGGAGACCTCCTCCCGCGCCATCGACTCCGCCGTGAGCTGATCGCGACCACGCTCGCCAACGACGTGGTCGACCGGATGGGGATCGTCTTCGTCTCCGAGGTCTCCGCGACCACCGGAGTCCTCGCGGCTGAGGTGCTCCTCGCTTACCGGATCGCACGCGACGCGATCGACGCCCCGCGGTGGTGGGGCCACCTTGCCGACCTCGAAGGACGCCATGACCCCGAACGGATCCAGGAGCTGGATGCCGACCTCTCACGCTTGCTGACCACCCTGACCACGTCGCTCATCGGCCACCCTGACCTTCGTCGCGACCCCGACGGGCTGTCTACGCGGCTGCGTTCACTCGCGGACGAACTCTCGGGAGCGATGTTGGAGCTTGGCACGCCGACCCAACGGCGAGCCCGCTCCGCCCATGCCCGGTGGTTGACCGATGACCTCATCGATGACGAGTTCGCTCGTTTCCTCGCGGCGTCGAGAGAGCTCACGTTGCTCACCGATGTCAGCCACGTGCAGCAGGCCCTCGGGTCGGGACGTCTGGTCGTCGAGGTGATGGACGCGTTCCTCCGGATCGGTGATGAGCTCGGTGTCGACCAACTCGAAGAACTGCTCGGACGGGCCGCTCCAACCGACCCGTGGAGTCGCAGGCAGCGCGATGGCCTCGCTGCCGACCTGCGGCGCCTACGGCGTGTCGCCGCCCTGGCTGCCCTCGGACGCCATCCCGACCTCGACGAACGAGCCGCCGTCCGGGCCGAGGTCACCGAGCACGCCGAACGCATCCAACGCGCACGGTCCGTTGCGCAGCAGGTCACCCAGGCCGACGAGCACCGTCTGGATGCGATCGCCGTCGCGGTGCGAGCGATGGAACAGGCGATGGACACCCACCTCTGAGCAGCGCATCGCCGAGCAGCGCTTCGCTGGGCCGGCGTTGCTGCGCCCGCCGGTGGCTCACGCGCTGGCCAGGGGGTTGAAGGGTGCCCCGACCTCGCGGGAGGTGGCGAGTTCGATGATGCCCACCTCGAGGAGGAGCTCGTCGGGCAGGTCCGACCCCTTCAGCTCGAGGTCGAGCGCGGCCACCCGGTCATGACACCACGCCAGTTCACCGGGGTGGAATGCCGCTGCGAGCGACTGCAACCGCCGGTGTTGTCCCGGGGAGATCCCGGCTTCCTTCGGGCTGGCACCGGAGCGGACCAGCAGCAGCTGGCGCGTCCGGAAGGCGATCGCCCCGAGCAACGCAAGCGGGGCTTCGCCGGCATCGAGCGCGCCACGGAGCGCGACCAGGGCCGCGGCAGGCCGACGTTCGGCGATCCCGTCCGCGATGGCGAAGCCGGACGCTCGTCCGTGTCCCTCGACGACCGCTTCGACATGCTCAGCCGTGATGGGCGACGCATCGCCCGCCGCGGCGCACACCGAGGCCACCTGGGAGGCGATCGTGGCGGGTTGGTTGCCGGCGTGGGTGCGGATCGCGGCGATGGCGGTCGCATCTGCCTTGCGTGACAGGCGGCGGAACTCCTCGCCAACCAGCCGATCCCAGCCGCGGTCGTCCCAATCGGTTGGCGCCTTGACGTCGACCCGTTCGCCCTGAGCCTTCGCTGCTTTGGCGATCCGCTGGATCTTGCCCGTCCCCCGAGCGACCAGGATGAGCACGGCCTCGTCCGATGGCGCCGTGATGTACCCCTCTACCTCGGCGCGCAGGTCACCTGCGACGCCCTCCACGCCTCGAAGGACCACACAGGTCCGGCCTCCGAACAGCGAGGTGGTGCGCAACTCCGGCAGGTGCTCGAGCTCCGCGACATCGCGGAGGTCGACCTCCAGCTCGGGATCCTCGGACCGCAACCCCTCGAGCCGTCGCTCGAGTTCCCGCTGGAGCAGCAGGTCATCATCACCAGCAAGGAGCAGAACGGGCGTCATGCCGGCAGCCTATCGCCGGAGCGTGACGTCCCGGCCTGCTCCGCAGCGGTCCTACGGCGAGGGGGGTCCTGAAGGCGGCGGCCCCTGCGGCGGGGTGGACGACGGCGAGGTCTGCTGGGTGTAGTTGCCCTGCTGCTGGCTATACCCCTGCTGCGAGGACTGCTGGCCGTAGCCGGCCGCCGGCTGCGTCGCCGCCGACTGTTGCCACGCCGATGCGCCCGCGGCCGGCTGTCCGGTTGCGGCGTTGTCCTGGCT
>SKNK01000102.1 GCA_007120565.1 Nitriliruptoraceae bacterium
AACCGCCGAGGGCATCAGGTCGGACGCGTCGAACCTCGCCGTCCCCTCTTCGAGCGCTCCGAGGACCGTCTCCGCGGACAGGGCAACGACCGGGTCCTGGTAGCAGTCCGCTGAGGTCTCGATGTTGGGAGAGATGCGTGCGACCTCTTCGAAGCTGCCCTGTGCACATTGCGCGTCCCGGCCGGTGAAGACCCGGAGGAACTCCCGCACCTCGTCGCGGTCGGCGAAGGCGACGCTCAGTTCGCCGGCGATCAACGCCCCGTCCCCGCCGTCGACCTGTGGGAAGGAGAAGACCTCGACGTCCTCACCGATGCGGGCCTCCTCGGGGAAGTAGCTGACGATGAAGGATGCCTGCCGGTGCATGAGGCAGTCAGGGTCGTCACCGAAGAGCCCCTGCACCGACTCACGGAAGTCACGGTCGGGGATCGACCCTGTGCCACCCGAGACGAACCCCTCCTGGTGGGTGATCTGCGCCATCAGCTCTGCGGCCTCGGTGATCTCCGGTGAGTCGAACGCGAGCTCACCGTCGACCCATCGGTCGTAGGCGTCAGGTCCGGCGCTGCGCAGCACGATGTCCTCGAGCCAGTCGGTCGCCGGCCATCCCGTAGCAGCACCGGAACCCGTACCGATACACCAGGGCGTGTAGCCGTCGTCGAGCATCTGTTCGGACAGTCCGACCAGCTCGTCCCACGTGGCAGGTTCCTGGTAGCCCTGCGCGTCGAAGGTCGGCAGGTGGTACCAGACGAGGCTCTTCAGGCTGACGTTGGTCGGGATGGCGTAGTGCTTCCCCTCGTACTCGCCGAGCGAGACCAGGTAGTCACCGAAGGTCGCGCGGAGCTCGTCGATGTCGAACCCCAGGTCCTCCAGGGCAACGGCATTACCCGCCGCAGCCTGTTCGATCACCGCTCCCGGCTGCGGATACAACGCCACGTCCGGCCCAGTGCCCGCCTCGATCCGGGATCGGATCTCCTCTTCGAAGTTGTCCGACCCCTCGTAGCTCGCCTGAGCGTTGAACGGTTCGTTGAAGTGGGTCTCGATGACCGAGTTGAGGGCCCGTTCCTCGATCTGCGCCGGGGCACCGAAGACCTCGACGCTCGCTCCACCGAGGTCGATGACCGTCTCGGCCGGGTCACCCGCCTCCTCGATGTCGCTGTTGATCGCGTCGTTCTCTGCCTCCGCCGATGCGTCGGGCACATCGGGTGCGCAGGCGAAGAGCAGCATCGCGACACCAGGTGGCGCCAAGACCGAGCGTAGACCTCGCATCGACGACCATTCCTTCCCGGCGGCTGCGGTTGAGCCACCGACGCACGGGCTAGACGCGCGTCTTCCTCCCGTCGGCACCATCGCCACGGAACTCAAGGGTCAGCTGGCCCATCCCGAGGACCACGTGACCTCGCGGAGCCCCTAGGCCATGCCAGCCCCGACGGTGGAGCGTCGCAGGATGGCATCGATCTCGGACGCCGGCATCGGTCGATGGAAGTGGTAGCCCTGCCCGAGGGTGCAACCGGCCTTCGCGACGCCCTCCGCCTGGGCAGCCTCCTCGATCCCTTCCGCGATCAACTGGCACCCCAGCGTCGACCCCAGGCGCGCGATCGCGCGCACGAACGAGGTTCCACCCGGCTCGCCGATCCCGGCCACGAAGGTGCGGTCGATCTTGAGGATGTCGACGGGCAGATCCCGGAGGCGCGACAGCGACGAGTACCCGGCACCGAAGTCATCGATCGCCACGCGAGCACCTCCCGCCTGGAGCACGGCGAGGTCATCGACCGCGGTGTTGCTCGTCGCCAGCTGGCTCTCGGTGAGCTCGACGATCAGCGCCTTGGGAGGCAACCCACCGGCCTGAGCGTCGGCCCGCAGCCGCGACATGAACTCGGGCTGCGCCAACTCCCGCCCGGAGACGTTCACCGCCAAGCTCACTCCGTGATCGTCCCACCACTCGGCCGCGTCAGCGATCGCTCGCCGTCGGACGAGGGTGCCCAACGCGTCGATGAGCCCGGTCTGTTCTGCCACCGGGATGAACTCGGAGGGGGCGATGGGGCCGAGCGCGGGGTGGGTCCACCTCGCCAAGGCTTCCACCGCCACTACCTGTCCGGTCGCCAACTCGACGATCGGTTGGTAAGCGACCGTAAGTCCGTCGTTCTCCACCGCTGATCTCAGCTCACGTTCGATCGTGTGTCGCTGGTGGGTCGCGGTGCCCATCTCCGGGACGAACAGCTCGACTCGACCTCGGCCGGCCGCCTTTGCGGCGTACATGGCCAGGTCCCCCTGCTGCAGGAGCTCGTCCGCTGACCGCGTCTGGGCCGTGGTCACCGCCACGCCGATGCTGGCATCGACGGTGACCGTCTCACCTGCGACGGTGATCGGACGCTGGATGGCCGCAAGCAGGCGGTCCGCGAGGGCCAGCGCCGCGCGCGGTTGCTCGCCCGTTCGTAGCAGCAAGGCGAACTCATCGCCGCCGAGCCGCGCGAACACGTCCCCCTCACGTGCGCAGGCAGCCAGCCGCTGGCTGATCTGCACGAGGAGTTCATCGCCAGCCGCATGGCCGAGCGTGTCGTTGACGAGCTTGAAGCCATCGAGGTCGAGCAACAGGAGCGCGACCGTTCCGACGGGCCGGTCGGCGACGTCCTCGAGCTGCTCGAGCAGGTGCAGCCGGTTCGGCACGCCGGTGAGAGCATCGTGGCGTGCCTGGTGGGCGAACCGGTCCGCCATCGCTCGGTTGCGCGCTTCGCGTTCCTCAAGGGCCGCGTGGGTATCCACCTGCTCGGTGATGTCCTCCGCGGTCCCGGTGTACCCACCTACCTCGCCGTCTTCGCCCAGGACGACGGCGGCGCGCAGGGCGATCACCCGGCGGGGTTGCAGTCCTGGTGGCTCGAACCGAACCACGCTCGCCTGACCCTCCGCCAGGTCGCGAAGCAACGTGACGGACGTCTCCGGATCGACGCCGAGCCGCTCCCAGAGCTGTTCGCCGGCCAGATCCTCCAACTCGACCTCGAGGATCTCGGACAGGCGCAGGTTGGTGAACCGCACCGCGCCGGCCGGATCGGTGAGGAAGATGCCGATCGGTGACGCACCTGCGAGCGCGCGGAACTGTTGCTCGCGCGCTCGGATCGTGCCTGTGGCCCGACGGACCTCGACCTCGGCCCGGTGCCTCCCTGAGGACTGAACATGGAAGACCCACGCGGCCAACCACACGATGGCGAGCACCCCAAGTCCGATGCCGAGGTGGTGGTAGCGCTGCCACAGCGTCGTCGAGCCGGCGATCGGGCGGAAGGTGACGTTCCACTCGTGGTCGACCAGTTCGCTCCGGACCGTCCGCTCCAATCCGGTGGATGCTCGGTCGGTCGCTGCGGAAGGGTCAGCGACCGTCGCCGCGTTGGTGCCGTCGTCATCGCTGATGGTGGCCACCAGGTTCGAACCCCGCAGTGACGCGTGTAGCAGCGCTTGCTCGTCCACGAAGACGAGCGACCATCCGAGCCGCGAACCCCCCTCCCCCTCGGCGCTCGGAGCGTCGTGAAGCGGGGCAGCCAGCGCGAACCGGCCGGGCAGGCCGGGTGAGAGTTCGATCAGGGTGGTCGAGCCGGCTTCCGCGCTCTGCCACAGCCCTTCAGTCAGCTCCGGGTGCCGCCGGACGTCGGCGAAGCTGAGGCTGACCCCGGACGGCTCGACCATCTGGAAAGCGATGACCCCGTCGCGCTCGTGGGCGAAGCCCACGGCCTCCACGCCCGGGTAGCGTTCCGAGAGGGTGGAGCCCCCGGTCAGCTGCCCGACGAACGAGCGGTACGTGGCCGAGGTGACCACCTGCCCCGAGTGCAGGCCGTGCACCGCGTTCAGCACCATGTCCAGGCGCTCGACCTGCGCTTCGAAGGCATCGGTGACCCGAGCCGTCGCTCGCTCGAACTCGGCGAGTTCATCCTCGTGAGCCGCCCTACCCGAAGCGATCCCGGTGCCAACGGCCATCACGACGCCGAGCACGACGAGACCAGCGGTGATCGACCGCGTCCACCGGCCTCGAAGATCCGAGCCGGTTCCTCGATCCGCTCCACCGCCCGACATCGCCCAGAACCTACGGTCGGACACGATCGGCATCTCTGTGGGGGTTCGTCTATCCCGTCGACACCTCCAACCACTTCTTGAGAGCTACGGGGTCGCACGTGGAGCCAGCGCACGGCTTGGCGATGCCTCCAGCGGCTCGTAGCCTGCCCGCGAGGACGACGAAGCTGCGGATGTCAACGACGGGGGACGGCGACACCGGCATGACCTCACCTCCAGGGGCGGCTCCCCGCAACGGTCGTGGTCCGTGCCGACGATCCTCGCCGCTGCGGGTCTCGGCCTCGTGCTCGTGGCTGGCTAACCGTGGCGGGCATCCTCGCCCGCGACGCCACCCAAGGAGCAGGCGTACCAACGCTTCCGCGTGTGGGTCGAGGATCCGCAACAGGCCGGCCAACTCGTGGGAGCCTTCGAGACACGTCCTGGGGTCGACGAGGTCGTCGATGCCTTGGAGCCCAGCCGCCATCACCTGGGTAACTGACACCCGGCGTCGCGTGGCACCGGCGCGCCCGACGGGCTGGGCGACCCCGTGCAACCTTCCGGTGCAACCTGGCGGGCGAGCTGGGCGTCGGTAGGGGTGAGCGTGCGGCGAGCCCCGCTGCCGACTCCAGGACGAGGCCATCATGCGCAGACACTCCCACCCCTTCGCCGCCGCTGTCGTCGTGCTGGCCATCGCCATCACCGCTTGCGGCGCGAACGAACCGGTCGGACCCGACCCCGCTGAGGCATCTGGAGGTACCGCCGATGCCGCGGCAGCCGACGAGACCCCGACCACGCCGGATCCCGAAGACGTCGCCGAGGACATCGCAGAGGACGCCGCTGATGACGGCACGGATGACGGCACGGATGACGTCGCGGGCTCGATCGACAACGAGGCAGACTGCTCCGCTCAGGGCACGATCATCGACGCGCAGCCCAGCGACGGCATGCCCGCCGAGGTTGCCGCCGCGCGTGACGTCCTCCTGGATGCCGCGCTGCGGTGCGACGAGCAGATGCTGTTCACCGCGATCGAGGAGTCTGAGAGCTTCAGCTTCTCCTTCGGCGACCACGACGACGCGATCGGCTACTGGTGGGACCTCGAGGCAGCTGGCGACGAACCCTTCCTCCGGCTCGCGCAGGTGCTGGGCACGACCCCATCGACGGTCCACGATGGGCAGCTCTGGGTCTGGCCGCAGGTGCACACCGGCCGCGCCGAGGACACGACCGCCGAGGCGTGGGCCGAGTTGACCTGGCTCGACGACCCCGCAGCTATCCGAGCCTCCCACGACGGCTACCTCGACTGGCGTGTCGGCATCAGCTCGGACGGTGAGTGGAGGTTCTTCGTCCGCGGCGACTGACCACGCTCCCGCGACCAACAGGGCCGTTCGGGTGGCGAACAGGACCGGAAGTTACGGTACCGTAACTTCCGGTCCTGTCGGCTGGGGTTCAGCACCTTCGCCGGCCTCCCCGCTCGTAGGAGCGCTCACCATGCCTCAGCTTTCGCTGGACACGGCCACCACGGTCCGCCCACTGCTGCGCGGGTGGCTCCATGCCGGCGCGGCCGTGCTCCTCCTCGCGAGTTCACCCTTGCTGTGGTCGGTCACCGAAGGCCGTGCCGCACGGGTGTCGGTGGTGGTCTACCTCGCCGGTGTCGGCGCGATGCTCGTGGTCAGCGCCATCTACCACGTCCCCGAGTGGGGCGAAGCGGCCAAGCGTGGTCTGCGTCGCGCTGACCACTCCGCCATCTTCCTGTGCATCGCGGGTACCTACACACCGGTGCTCACCGTCGGGACCGACGGCTGGTTCAGGACCGCGATGCTCATCACGGTCTGGGGCGGAGCGGCCGCGGGGATCGCGATCTCCAACGTGTTGATCAACGCCCGGCCGTGGCTGGTCGCTACCCCGTACGTGGTGCTCGGGTGGGTGTCGATCCTGCTCCTGCCAGCACTTCTACGGCTGTCCTCGACCATCATGATCCTCGTGCTGGCCGGCGGTGTCGCCTACACCTTGGGGGCGGCCATCTACGCCCGCAAGCGGCCCGATCCGTGGCCACGGGTCTTCGGCTTCCACGAGGCCTTCCACGCACTGACGGTCGTGGCGGTCGCCCTGCACTGGGTCGCGGTGCGCCTGGCCCTGCAGGCGTGAGGGGTCCCGCGAGGGGCCGGCGCCTCGCCGCGGGCATCGCCGTCGCGATGCTCCTCGTCGGCTGCGGCAGCGGACCGGACGTCGAGGGCACCGAGGATGCCCTGGGGCAACTGCGGAGCGACCTCGCCGACAACCCGGACGTCACGAGCGTCATCACTCGCATCGACACCTCAACGGGCACGGCCTCTCCCAGCATGATCACGGTCATCGCCGAAGCCAACACCCCGGACGAAGAGCGGATCCTCGCGCTGATCCACGACATCGCTCGTGACACGTGGCGCTCGGCCATCCCATCCATCTCGACCCTCACGATCGAGGTCGATGTCGCCAGCACAACGGCCAGCTACGACACCCGTCACGTCTTCGACGAACTCGCGGTACGTCGCTCCACCCTCGAGGAGGAGTTCGGTCCGCGGCCCTGACCGCCGACCCGCTCCACCGGGGTCGGACAGACGCACCGCCGCACCCCTCCAACCCCACTACCAGCCCGGCCGGAACCCCAAGCCCCACCGGGGTCGGACAGACGCACCAGCGCACCCCTCCAACCCCACTACCAGCCCCGCACCGACCGTCGCCCGGCCGGTCATCGCCGTTGGGACGCGATCGACCGGATCGATGCTCGCTCGACCCCGTCACGGTCTAGGGTTCCGGGGGTCCGCCGGGAGGTGGTGATCGCGATGGGCAGCGCCGAGGGGTTACCGCAGACCTGCTTCGCCCCTGCTCGCGGCGCTCGCCTGGCCTACCAGGTGTTCGGGTCCGGCGCTCACACGGTGGTCGCTATCCCGCCGACGGCGCAGAACATCGAGATGTCTTGGGAGCAACCCGCGGTGCGGGCGATGCTCGAACGGTTCGGTTCCTTCTGCCGCTACCTGCACTTCGACAAGCGCGGCACCGGCTGCTCGGATCGTCGCAGCCAGGTACAGAACATCGATGAGCGGGTCGACGATCTGCGGGCCGTCATGGACCATGCCGGCATCGAGCGAGCCCACCTGTTCGGCAACTCCGAGGGCGGGCCGATGACCCTGCTGTTTGCGGCGACCTACCCGGAACGGGTTGACGGCCTGATCCTGTTCGGCACGGGTGCGTCGCTGATGGCGCCGAACCCCAGCGACGATGACCTCGCCGCCCAGCGCGAACGCAACATCCTTCACGCGGCGCGCTGGGGGACCGCCGACTCCCTCGTCGCGTCCCGGATGGCGCCGAGCCTCACCCGATCGGATCCGGATTTCGCCGCGTGGCACCAACGCTACGAGCGGTTCGCGGCGAGCTCGGACTCCCTGCTGGACCTCTTGGAGTTGTCCATGCACATGGACCTCCGTGAGCTTGCGCCCACGATCACCACGCCGGCGCTGGTCATCCACCGGACCGACGACCCCGTGATCCCGGTGGAGCGGGCTCGCGAGGTGGCCGACCTCCTGCCCAACGCTCGCCTGTTCGAGCAGCCTGGCGAGGACCACTTCTCGTACGCCGGAGATGTCGACGGCTGGATGGACGAGTTCGAACGGTTCGTCACCGGCACGGTCCGCTCCCCCGCGATCGGGTCGATCAGCCGTCCGACGGTGCGTATCGTGACCCTCGGCCGCTTCGCCGTCGAGATCAGCGGTGGCGAGGTCCCTATCTCCGACTGGGG
>SKNK01000211.1 GCA_007120565.1 Nitriliruptoraceae bacterium
GCGACGCCGCCGGTCATCCACGACCCGGCCGGTCCCGACGAGATCCTGCCCCCTGACCTGAGCTTCGGTTGCCCACCGGAGCTGTACCTCGGCAGCTTGCCAGCCTGATCGCGAGGGCCGCGACCTGAACGCCGCCGCACCCAGGACCGTCTCTGGGCGATGACACCCCCCCGGCTACACGCAAGGAAGCTGAAGGTGGAGCGCATCGAAGGTGGGGTCGTGGTTCAGCCGCGATCTGGCGGCGGCTGATGCCCCGTGTCGTCCGGTTGTTCCGGGTTGTTCGCTTGGCCCGGAACCTGTGGCGGAGCCCATGAGCCCGGCGGTGGCTGCTGCTTACCGGTCTGCTCGGGTCCTCCAGGCGGCGATGTGGGCTGTTGCGGAGTCTGCTGCGGAGCGGGCTGGTCCCACCCGCCGGGCTGCTCCGCAGCCTGCGACTGGTCAGCGGGTGGTGTCGATGGCTGGGCCTGCTGGTCCCAGTTGCCGGGTTGCGGGTGCGGCTGCTGCGGCGATCCACCCCAGGCCGCTCCCCCTGCCGGAGGGGTCTGCATGGCATCGACCTCACCCGCCATCGGGCCGGTCATCGGGCCGGCGGCAGCCGGAGCGGCCTCGCCGCCGCTTCGACGGACCACCAGGAACACCACGACCCCGATGATGACCAGGGCGAGCAACCCGCCCATGATCAGCAGCACCATGCCGAGGCCGAAACCGGCCCCGGACCCGGCCGACCCACCGGCGCCAAGGTCGACGACCATCCGCAGGTCCTGGGGACCGAAGGGATCCCAGGTCACGGTCTGGCTGTCGGCCTCTTCTCCCCCGGTGAGCGACTCTCGCTGGCCATCGTGGCGGATCACCATGGACCCGCTCATGAAGTCCATCCCGAAGTCCATCTCACCGTCCATGCTGGCGTCCTCGGCCCGCAGGAAAAGCTCGTAGACGTCGTCGCCCTGCTCGGTGAACGAGCCGGAGAAGCTGTCGCGAACGAGCGCGTCGAGACCTGCCGCGTCGTCAGCGGCGAGGGTGACGCTCACCCGTTGGGCGTCTGGATCGGAGTCGTCGGTCGAGGAGTCGATGACCCTGACCCCGGGGATGTCACCGCCGGTGTCCGCCTCGACCTCCTCGAGGAACGCTGACGGAGGCCCGAGCATCTCGGACGCGGCCTGGTCGTAGACGATGTCGGTCTGCATCTCGCTGCTGCCATCGGCGTTCAGCAACAGGTCGTAGTCGATGTTGATCTCACAGGCGGTCAGTAGCAGTGCGAGAACGGCAACGAGGCCGATGGTGATCCGACGAGTCATAGCTGCCCCGAGGTCTGATGGAAGTCCGACAACCGTAGCCCGTCCGACGCGCGTAGTAGCGGAACCGCGCGTCGAGGAGCGGCCATCGAGCAGCGCGTCACCGCCCATGTCTGGCACGCGCCCTGCACCCCAGCGTCAGCGTGCGCCTACTCCCCCGGCGAGCCGCACCGTGAAGCCCGAGCTGCCGACGAACTCGACCACCTCGGCGCAGTGTTGCTGCGCCAGCCACCGGCCCCGTCCCGAGGTGGCGTCGGGGGGCGGGGCGGTCGGGAGGACGCCGAGATAGCGGTCACCGACCCCAGGACCGGCGTCGGTGACCTCGACGACCATCCGATCGGGCAGCGGCTGGATCACGACGCGGACCGGGGGCGCTCCGTGCTGATGGGCGTTGGCCACCACCTCGCTGACCGCGAGGATCAACCCTTCCGCGACACTCGGGGCCAAGCCCACGCTCTCGCTGACATCGGCTACGGCACGACGAGCAACCGCGGGCGAGGGGCCGTCGAGTTCGACCGCAGATCGGGGTCGATCCTCGGATCGCGCAACGGTCACCGTGGCCCCTGACGTCGATGGGTGTGGCGAGCCTGCCCAACCGAAGCCCCGCACACAACCTCGTTCGACGGTTACGGTGAGCCGCTCCACCCCGTCGAACGGAGTTGGCCGTGGACGTGTTCATCTCGATCGACATGGAAGGCGTCGCGGGCGTCGCCACCCGCGAACAGTGCCGGCGAGGCGCCGACGACTATCCGATGGGCCGACGGCTGATGACCGCAGAGGCCAACGCCGCGATCGAGGGCTCCATCGAAGGCGGCGCACGCCACGTGGTCCTCCGTGACGCACACGGCGACATGGCCAACCTGCTTCCCGATGAACTCGACCGCCGCGCCGAGCTCATCCACGGCTCACCGAGTGCGCTGTCGATGATGGAGGGCATCGACAGCCGCCCCTTCGGTGTGGCGCTGTTCGTCGGCTACCACGCCGGCACGGGCGTCGAGGCTGGCGTGCTCGCACATACCTACTCGGGGGCGAGCTTCGCCGATGTCCGCCTCAACGATCGTTCGATGACCGAGACCGAACTCAACGCGTTGCTCGCTGGCCAGCACGGGGTGCCCGTCGGGCTGGTCACCGGCGACGACAAGATCTGCGCGATGGCACAGCGACGCCTGCCCGGTGTCCGCGTCGCCGAGGTGAAGCGTGGACATGGCTTCAACGTGGCCGCCTCGCAGCACCCGGAGGCGGCGTGCGACCTGATCCGCCGCGAAGCCGTCTCGGCCGTCGAGGACGCCCAGGGGCTGACCCCGACGACCGAGGACGGCCCCTTCCACCTCGAGGTCGATCTCACCACACTCAGACGAGCCGAGGTCTGCGCGATGCCGCCAGGGGTGGAGCGAGACGGCATCGCCGTTCGTGTCACGACCGAGAACTACCTCGATGCCTTCCGGTGGCTGCGCACGTTCCTCCACCTCGCTGCCGGAGCCGGGTGATGCCGGCATCGAGCGCTGGAGGTTGACCTCGGGCCAGCTTCGTGAAACTCTTCACAAACTGCCACCGACACCCACCGCAGCGCCCACGAACGAGATAGCCCATGCGCAACTCCAGGTACGACGTCTTGCCGAAGAGCGGGCAACCGGCGCTCCCCCACGTGGTCGTCGTCGGTGGCGGCTTCGGTGGGCTGACCCTGGTCCGACAGCTCGCACGGGAACGTCGGCGCGGCAACCTGCTGGCACGCATCACGCTGGTCGACCGACACAACCATCACACGTTCCAACCGCTGCTCTACCAGGTGGCTTCGGCGGGACTGCAGCCACAGGATGTGGGGATCTCGCTGCGGGCGATCCTCCGTCGCCACCGGATCGAGAACCGGCTCGGCGAGGTCGTCGGGATCGACACCGAAGCTCGCCAGGTGCACCTCTCCGACGAGACCACGCTCGACTACGACCACCTGGTTGTGGCCGCAGGGGCGATCACCGAGGACTTCGGGATCCCTGGCGTGGCGGAGCACGCGTTCGGTCTGAAGTCGCTGCCCGAAGCCACCACGCTCCGCAACGAGATACTCCGACGGTTCGAGGAGGTCAGCGCCCAACCCCACCGTGCGGCCGACGGATCGCTGACGTTCGTGATCGCCGGCGGTGGACCGACCGGGGTGGAGTTGGCCGGCGCCCTGGCCGAACTGGTCGACCTGGTCGTGCGCCGGGACCATCCCACCCTTGACATCGGACAGGTCAAGATCCTGCTGGTCGAACCGCGCAACCGGCTCCTCGGGGGTTTCTCGTCGGTATCTGGTGACGCCGCCGTGAGCGGCCTCTGTCGGCGCGGCGTCGACGTCCGGCTGGGCGTCGGGATCGCCCAGGCCGACACCGACCACGTCGAACTCACCAACGGCGAGGTGGTGGCGACGCGCACGCTGGTGTGGGCGGCGGGGGTGAGCGCCTCCCCGCTGGCCGAGACCCTCGGTGTCGAGCTCGGTCGTTCACGCCGCGTCCCGGTGGACCAGCACCTCCGTGTCCAGGGCCTCGAGGCCGTGTTCGCCATCGGCGACCTGGCGGCCGGCATCGACAACGGTGGTCAGCCGCTCCCCCAGGTGGCTCCGGTAGCGATACAGCAGGCCAAGCACGTCGCCCGCGTCCTCACCGACCAGCAGGCGGGTCGCGCCACCCGTCCCTTCCGGTACCGCGACAAGGGCTCGATGGCCACCATCGGCCGTGCTGCTGCGGTTACCGAACTGCCCGGACGGATCCGCCTCCGCGGCCTCACCGCCTGGCTGGCCTGGCTCTTGCTGCACCTCCTGATGCTGGTGGGGTTCCGCAACCGGGTAGCCGTGCTCGGCAGTTGGATCTGGAACTACGCGACCTACGACCACTCGGCACGCCTGATCCTCGACCAGCGCGAGGCTGCGACCGCCGAGACCCGTCGCGGACCTGTTCCCCGCAGCTGGGCGTCCTGACGCCTCGAGCGCCTGGGTACGGATCCCCACCGCAGCCGTCGTCGCGGGGGTCAGGGTCGCGCCGCGCTCAGCTTGACTCGCTCATGGTGAGCCGCCGCTCGACCGCCGAACGGGTGCACACGTCCTCTCCCGCCAGGGCCCGCCGGAAGAGCGCGTAGTCCTCACTGATCACCTCCGGAAGCACCTGAGTGACGAGGTGCTTCTCGTAGTAGGTGAAGGCGCCAGCCCGCAGCGCTTCCGCCTCTTCGGTACCCGGGTCCAGGGCCGAGTAGATCGCAACCATCGCCGTCGGGCAGGTCCGCAACACATCGCCCAACAGCTCCGTACCCCGGAGGCCACCGAGCTGTTGATCGAGCAGGATCACATCGGGCTCGTGGCTGCAAGCTTCGGCCACCTGCTCTGGCGACCCGTCGGCCTCAGCCACGACGAAAGCGATACCCGAGCCGTCGAGCTTGGCGCGCACCAACGCTCGGGTCGGCGCGAAGTCGTCGACAACGGCGACGCGCAGCCTCCCCGCCCCGGCAGGGGACCTGCTTCGACGCTCGTCTGATGGGAGGGACTGGCTCATGGGCGCACCTTGATTGCTGCGCCGCCAATGGTCGACGGCGCCTCGTGGACGAAGGGCCGCCGTCTTGACCCATGAACCAAAGTACATAGTCCTTGTGGGTGAGGCAAACACGGGCGCCCTGCCGGCCTTCCACACACGCTCGTCGTGACCTGCGCAGCCTTCCCAAGGCGAACCGGCGAGGAGGGTCTCGCGACACGCCGGTGGCGACTCCCGACGGGTGGTGGCCGGGACAGAAGGCGCGAAGCCTGCTGCCCCGACCACCAGCTGCGGTCCCGCTACCGGCAGGGTTGGCTGCTGACCGTCCCGCAGGCCGGCAGCGGCGGCAACTCCACAGGTACGTCGACCACGGGCAGCACGAACGAGCTCGGGTGTTCATCACTGTGGGCAACGGTCACGTCGAACCCGCCGGCAAGCGGGTCGAAGCCCCACCGCCATCGGTTGCCACCGGGACCGTCGACCGTCAGCCGGACCTGCGACCCCTCACGGAACGCGTGCGCAACCGGGAAGAGTTCCACCCGGATCGGCGTCGACGTTGCGACCGTCAGTGGCTCCTGCGCGGCCGCGGTGTGAAGGTGGCGCGGACGCAACACCGACGTGTGTTGATCGTCGAGCGCCCGGTGGCTCGCCCGCAGCCAGCCGCTCTGCACCAGCTGTTCCTGCCCGTCGGGGCGGATCTCGGTCAGGGTCACTTCGAGGTCAACGTCGGTGGCATCCGCCGCGATCCAGAGATCGACCGACCCCGAGCCGGCGATGACGAGGTCATCCTCCAGGGGGGCGCCGGTGAACGTGACCCGGTCCTGCAACGGTGGCATCCATCGGTTCTGGCCTGGCATCAACCAACCCCCCTCGTAGTCGAGCACGCCCGGCGGGTCGTAGGTGAAGGTGCTGCTGTCGCCGCCGGGGTCGGCCGCATCGGCCAGCAGGTCCTCGCCCAGGTACCAGCGCTGGCCGTTGCCCGCTGCCTCGAAGCTCGCGAGCCCGAAGCTGGCGCCCGCATTGCCGTCGCGGTCGACCTCGAGCAGGATCGCCACGGGGTCCTCGGCCTCGTACTCCGAGACCTGGACCGGGTCCTGTCCGCCGAGGTACACGTCGAGGAAACGGACGACCTCCGCCCACACATCACCCCGGAAGTACTCGCCGTGGTCACCGTTGGTTCCCAGCAGCCGCGCCGGCGTCGAGTCCGGGAACCGTTCCAGCAGCTTGGCCGGTCCTGCACCGGTCTGTTCGTCCTGCCAGGCGTTGACGAGCAGGGTGGGCACGGTGATGTCGCCGACCAGACGTTCCGGGGCCCGCATCTGCCAGTACGCCCCGTCGTAGGGGTTACCGAAGACGCCCTGCAGCATGCTGACGTTCTGTCCACGCAGCGCCTGGTTCGCGAGACATACCGGGTCGGTGTCGGCGCGCTCGTTCACCTGGGGGTACGAGCTGGGGAACGCCGAACGGGCGTCCTGGTCCAGGCTGAACGCCGCCGCGAACCCGTAGTTCAAGACGCCACCCGGGTAGGCGACATCCCGGTAGAAGTCGCCGATCACGTGGCCCGGCACGATCGCGGTCAACGACGGCGGTTGGGTGGAAGCGACGAACAGTTGGCTGATACCGGGATAGGACTTGCCGATCAGGGCGACCCCATCAGACCAGTCCTGGGCCGCCAGCGCCTCGACCAGGTCGTATCCATCGAGCCACTGGAGCCGCTCGAAGTAGTCGAACGCGCCACCCGAGCATGCCGAGCCGCGCATGTTGACACCGACCGTGGCATAGCCAAGGTCGGGGAACCGGTGCCCCACACCGTCGAAGAGGTCGATCGATGGCCGGTACGCCGAGTAGTCCACCACGACCGGGTAGGGGCCCGGGCCGAACACGTCAGGGTCGGGCAGTACGACCTGGTACGCGAGCAGCGTGCCATCACGCGTCTCGAGGTATCCCTCGGAGGGCTCGAGGTCCTGGGCGTGGTAGAAGCGTGGGTCAGGATGATCGTCCGGGCTGAGCACACGCACCGGGAACCGGCCGCGTTCTCCCGCGATCGCGACCGTGTAGCCGCCACCGGCGGGTACTTCGCGGAGCACCAGGCCGCCGTTGGCGTCGGTCGTCGCGCTCGCGCGGTACCCGCGTGGCCCGCGGACGTCGACCTCAACCCCAGGCTCCGCGTGGATGATGTGGATCTGTTCGACGCTGCCGCGGACGGTCAACTCCCCGAGCGAAGCGTCGGTCGCTTGGCCCGGTGGCGTCACGCCCGGACGGTCGGGCGGTGCCGCCGTGGCACTGTCGAGCCCCGTGGAAAACAGGGTGGCGATCATCGCCAACGTGATGGTCAGCAGCAGGATGGGACGGCGACGCTCACCGCCCACGAAGGTTCGAGACATAGCGGGCTCCTCTCCCGGTCGGTGATCGCGTCGCCCTCTCCCCGGTCGACGCGATCACCGGTTCAACCTAACCGAGTCGGCGTTGTCCGGCCCCAGTTCCTGATCAGGAGGTCACCTGGCTCGGATGAACCGGACCCTCCGCGGTCGATGTTGCGCTGGAGGCATCGGGCGCATCGGGATCCGGGAGGGTCACCCGATGGTGGCAAGGTGGTGGCACCGGCCTCGACGACGAAGCCCCGGCCCTGCGTCTTCGCAGGTCACCGCGGGTCCTCATCGAGAGGCGGGGACGGGAATCGAACCCGTGATGGGGGATTTGCAGGCTCGATCTTGCCGTTTTCGCGCGTCTCCCGTCGTGCCGCTGAGTGCCGTCAAAACCCAATCTGACCTGCGACGATGCTGTCGGCCGGTACCGCTGCATTCCGAACGGTCTCGCGTCGTTTTCAATCTCGAGGTTGGCAGATTCCGGCTACCCGCGTGTCGGAGATGTTCCTGTCGCAAGCCACTCCCCTGCCCATATCCTCCATCCATGATGAACGTCGCGACGACCGACCGCAAGGCCACGGCCGATGAGGTCCGTGCGCACGCTGCTGCCCTTCGCCAACTGGCTGAGCGCAGCAGTCTCGGGGAAC
>SKNK01000166.1 GCA_007120565.1 Nitriliruptoraceae bacterium
CATCCTCCCAGCCGATGGCCGGTGCGGCAAACCCACGGCCGCAAGCGGGCTACCGTCGCGCACCCAGCGTTGTGAAGGATGTCGTCATGTCCACCGAACCGGCGCACCGCCGACGCCTGCTGGTTCCCACGATCGTCGGGGCACTTGCTCTGGCTGGCTGTAACGGTGAGGATCCCGAGATCGAGATCGAACCCAGCGAGCAGCTCTCCGAAGAGGATGGCCGGGATCTCGAGGAGATGCTCGATCGTGAGGAGTCACCCGAGGACGAGGACGAGGGCGAAGAGGATGGCGAGGAGCTCTTGGGCATCGAGCCAGGGTCGATGCTCGGTCCCGGTGAGATCACCACGGTCATCGGTGACGACATCGAGGTGACCTTCGATCTCACGGCGGAGGTCGAGGGCGGCACCGTCGCCCCGGGCGATCTGCCTGCCTCCCTCGAGCTGTTACCGGAGGGAGGAGCGATCGTGGTGTTCGAAGCCGTCGGACACACCCAGGTGGACGAGGAGGACGAGGACGAGCCCTACCTGCCGGTACACGGCCTCCCTGACGACCTCGAAGCCTGGCTCACCACCGATCTTCCCGGCGAGGTGGAGGTCAGCGACGGGCCGACCCCGCTCGACGACGGGATCGCGGTCAGCCTGCACAACGTCGACGATGAACGCAGCATCCCGATCGTGCTGTGGAGCGCCGAAGGCGACGAAGTGGTCGAACGGCTGGAGGGCCACGGACCCCCACCCGCGCAGACGCAACACCTGTGGCTACGCGAACTCGACGGCAACTGGATCGGGGTCGCCACCTACGGCTCGGAGGTCGACCGCGACCTGGCCGAAGCGATCGCGCTGAGCCTGCGAACGGGCTGACCGAGGTCAGTCGTCGCGTTCCTCCTCGAGGAGGCGCTCGACGGCTTCGTCGAAGGCCGACTGGTCCTCGTCCTGAGCGGCCAGCTCGAGCGCGACAGCAACGTCGATGTCCTCGGGCAGGGCGTCCTCATCCTCCTCGTCATCGGGTTCCCACACCACCTCGTCGTCGTCGCCGAGCTCATCGAGGTCACCGAGCGGGAGGTACCGGTCCCGGGCTTCACCGACGGTGTGGATGGAGCCAGCGACGAGCACGCCATCGCCCTCTCCCGCCATCGCCTCCGCGATCTCCAGGGCCTGGGTGAGATCCTCGACAGCCTCGACGGCGACACCGGTGCCTTCCCAGGTCGCGACCGCCGCATCGTGCATGCGCTGCAGGGACGCAGCGCGCGGGGACGAGCCTTGGGTCACCAGCACGTGCGACGCGGCACCCCGAAGCTCGCCGAGGATGCCAGCCACGTCCTTGTCGTCGAGGCAGGCAGCGACCAGGATCAGTTCGTTGAAGCTGAACGAGTCCGCGATGGCGGTGGCAGCAGCCGCAGCCCCGTGGGGGTTGTGGGCTCCGTCGAGCACCACCGTCGGATCGCGACGGACCACCTCGAGCCGCCCGGGGACCGCCACCGCCCCGAGCCCGTGGCGGACCACGTCGTCATCCATCTGCTCGAACGCATCTCCGGTCAAGGCGGCGAACGCCGCCAGTGCGAGGGCGGCGTTGCGCGCCTGGTGTGCCCCGTAGAGCGGCAACAGGATCTCGTCGACGAACCGGTCCCCGATCCGTAGCGTCAGCAGCTGCCCGCCGACAGCCAACCGCTGGTCCACGACCTCGACATGGTCGTCGATCCGCCAGAGTGTGGCCTCGGCCGCTTCGACGGCGGCCTCGAGTATGCGGTCGACCTCCGGGCTCTGTTCCGCCGTGACGACCTGTGCCCCCGGCTTGATGATCCCGACCTTCTCGAGCGCGACCTCCTCCGCGGTTGCGCCGAGCTGTGGGTGGTCGACGTCGATCTCGTTCAGGACCGCAACCTCGCTGCGGATGACGTTGGTCGCATCCCAGGTGCCACCCATCCCAACCTCGAAGATCCCCACATCGACGGGCGCGTCGGCGAACCAGGCGAAGGCCATCGCGGTGAGCAACTCGAAGAACGTGACGTGGTCCGCCTGGTCGCCCTGTTCCTCACGCAGCCGTGTATCGAGCAGGTCGGCGAGCGCGGCAACCTCGTCGTGGACCTCGGCGAACCGGGTCGGTGAGATGTGGCGCCCCGCCAAGCTCAACCGCTCTCGCACCGTCTGCAGGTGGGGCGAGGTGTAGGTGCCCGCAGACAGGCCGGCGGCCGAACACAGCGCGCCGATCATGCGCACGACCGAGCCCTTGCCGTTGGTTCCCGTGACGTGCACGGTCGGGTAGGCCAACTGGGGGTCACCGAGCAGTTCGGACAAGGCGGTGATGCGGGACAGGTCCGGAACCATCCGGCCCGGACCACGGGCCATGAGCGCCGCGAAGGCACGCTCGAAGTCATCAGACACGAAGACGCCTTCGATTCGATGCAGGGAGGGGGTGACCGGCCGAGGCTACCGCCCGCCGTGGTGGGTGGGGTTGCGACGGCTGACCGTCGCAACCCCACCCACTAGCGTCCTCCGTGGTCGGTCTGGATGATGCGTGGAGTGTCGAGAACGATCTCCCCCGTTCGTCGTGTTGGTGAGGCGCGAGAGACGCGCCCGTCTGTCGAGGAGGACACGATGCGCTACCTCGCGCTGCTCTACGGCCAAGAGAGCGAGGAAGAGGCCGATCCGACGTCTCAAGCCTTCGCCGACGAGATGAGCCGCTACCAGCGGTTCGAGGAGTTCGCCGGAGAGGCGATCGTCGGGGGCGAGGCTCTCGAGCCCACGTCTCGTGCGATCTCGCTGCGGTTCGTCGGTGATGATCGCGTCGTCACCGACGGCGTGCTCAGCGAGGCCACCGAGGTGATCGGAGGGCTCTTCGTCCTGGAAGCCGAGGATCTCGATGGCGCGATCGAGATCGCGCGCCACCTCCCCGCGGCCGAGGACGGAGCGGTAGAGCTTCGGCCACTCGTTGACTGGTATCAGAACGAGGCTCATCGTCCCGACGGCTCCACCCGCTACCTCGCCTTGCTCCGGGGCACCGAGCCCGAGACGATGCGCCCAGGGACCGCGGCATGGGAGGCCGCGGTGGAGGAACACGCCCGCTTCGAGAAGGAGGAAGCGGACGCCATCCTCGGCGGTGGCGCGTTGCACCCTTCCGATACGGGGACCGTCCTACGTATGCGAGGGGGACAACCGTTGCTCACGGAGGGGTCGTTCGCCGAGGTGGGCGAGGTGATCGGCGGGCTGTACCTGCTCGCCGCGGGCGACCAGCAGGAGATCGTCCGCCTCGCCAAGGGGATCCCGATGGGGCCGCCGGGGATCATCGAACTGCGCCCGATCGTGGAGATGGACGGCTGAACGACCGACCCGAGAGCTCGCATCCGGCCACGGATCACTCCGTGGCCGAGGTGGCGACCTCCGAACGACTGGAGGCGACGTTCCGGGAGGAGTGGGGGCGGTGTATCGCCACGGTGGCGCGTAGCGTCGGAGATCTCGGCCTCGCCGAGGATGCCGTGCAGGAGGCGATCGCCTCGGCGTTGCGGCACTGGCCAAGGTCCGGCATACCGGAGCGCCCCGGGGCGTGGCTCACCACCACCGCCCGACGGCACGCCATCGACCGACTCCGCCGCGAGACCCGACGCACCGACAAGGAGGAGGCCGCGCTACGCGAACTCGAACGGGTCGGGCCGTCCTCGCACACCAACGTGTATCCGGTGGCTGACGACCAGCTACGGATGATCTTCACCTGTTGCCACCCTGCCCTGTCGGCCGTGGCCCAGGTCACCCTCACGCTTCGACTGGTCTGCGGCTTGTCGACCACACAGATCGCTCGCGCCTTCCTCGAGCCCGAACCTACGACCGCACAACGCGTGAGTCGGGCCAAACGGCGGGTCCGGGATGCGGGGATCCCCCTGAGGATCCCGGACCGTCAGCACCTTCCCGAACGACTCGCCGCCGTGCTCGCGTGCGTGCATCTGGTGTACCGCGAGGGCTACGCCGCGACCGGTAGCGAGAACCTGATCCGAGCCAGTCTGTGCGAGGAGGGACGTCGACTCTCCGGCCTGCTCGCCGAGCTGTTACCGAACGAACCCGAGATCCTGGGGCTGCACGCCCTGCTGCTCCTGCAGGAAGCACGCCGCCCAGCCCGGACGACCGCCGATGGCGACCTGGTCCTGCTCGAGGACCAGGATCGTGGCGCCTGGGACCGCTCCCTGATCGACGAAGGGATCGCGGTGCTCGACCGAGCTGCCAGCCGCCAGCGTCCCGGCCCCTATCAACTCCAGGCGGCGCTCGCGGCGGAGCACGCCCGAGCTCCTAGCTGGGAGGCGACGGACTGGCCCACGATCGTGGCCCTCTACGAGGCCCTACAACGACACGCGCCATCCCCGGTCGTCGAGCTCAACCAGGCGATCGCGGTCGCTCAGCTCGAGGGGCCTGCCGTTGGGCTGCAGCGCGTCGACGCGATCGACGATGCCAAGCTCGTCCGCTCCCACCTGTTCGCCGCGACCCGGGCGGAGTTCCTGCGCCAACTCGGCCGTGAAGATCAAGCCAGGGAAGCGCTTCGTTCGGCCCGGGACCTCGCGCCGACCGAAGCCGAACGCCGTTTCCTCACGACCAAGCTCGAAGGTCTTGGCACCGCCGAGGGGTAGTCGCTGCTGCGACGCCGTTTCGGCCGACAACTGCTCGGTGACTAGCGGTCGAGCTGCGCGCGGGCGGTTGCGGGATCGGTCATCGTGGTGATGGTGCCGTGATCGGCGAGCAGAACGTGGTCCGCGAGGTCGGCGAGTTCGTCGGCATCGTGGGTGACGAACAGGGTGGGAACGTCGGTCTGGTCGACGAGATCGCGGACGAGCCGGCGAAGCTGGCGACGGACGGGTAGGTCGAGAGCGTTGAAGGGCTCGTCGAGTAGCAGCAGCCGAGGCTCCCCCGCCAGGGCTCGGGCGAGGGTGACCCTCTGGCGTTGCCCACCAGAGAGCTGGCCGGGTCGCCGGGCCGCGAAGGCCGTGGCGTCGACCTGCTCGAGGAGTTCGTTGGCGCGAGCACGTCGCTGCACTCGGTCGCCGTGCCGGACGGACAGGGCGACGTTGGCGAGCACGGTGCGGTGCGGGAGCAGGTAGGGCTGTTGGAACACCATGCCGATGTTCCGCTGGTGAGGCGGCGTGCACGTGCGTGTCGACGTGTCGTCGAACACGGCGTCATCCAGCTGGATGCGGCCATCATCGGGCCGATCGAGGCCAGCGATCAGACGGAGTAGCCGGGTCTTGCCAGCCCCCGAGGGACCGAACACGACGGTCAGTCCGGGGCGCAGGGCGAACCGGACATCGAGGTGGAACTCCCCGATGTGGGCGCGGACGTCGACGTCGAGGGTCACAGTGCGGTCCGTTCCAGCCGGCGGACACCGAGCAACACGATGATGGCGACGGCCGCGAGCACCCCGGCGAGCACCCCGGCGGTGGCGTAGTCGAAGGCCTGGACCCGGTCGTAGACCGCGATGGGCATGGTCTGCGTGCGGCCGGGGATGTTGCCGGCGACCATGATGGTGGTGCCGAAATCCCCCAGGGCCCGCGCGAACGCCAGCGAGATCCCGGCGATGATCCCACGGCCGGCCATCGGCAGGGTCACGACGAACGCGAGCCGGGTGCCATGCAGGCCCGCAACGCGGGCGGCCTCTTCGTACCCGAGGTCGATCGCGTTGATCGCGGCGGTCGCGGTCCGGAGGCAGTAGGGGAGGCTCGCGATCGCCGCGGCGATCACCGCCGCCTGCCAGGTGAACACCAGTTGCTGCCCGAACAGTGCCTCGTAACCGCGGCCGATCGGCGAGTTCCGCCCGATCGAGACCAGCAGGTAGTAGCCCAGCACCGTGGGGGGAAGCACGATGGGAAGGCTCGCGATCGCTTCCAGGAGTCCCCGACCTGGGAACGTGAAACGAGCGAGGACGTAGGCGCCGGCGACACCGACCACCGTGGTGATCAAGGTGGCGATCGCCGCGACGCGCAACGACAGCAGCAGCGGGAACCAGTCGATATGGCTCATGGCGCGAGCCCGCCCGTCGTCTCCTCGCCGGGAAGCAGTAGCCCGAACCTGCGCATCACCTGGCGGCCCTCCTCGGAGTTGACGTGGTCGACGAACCGGCCGGCGAGCTCCGCACGATCCGGATCCTCGGCCGTGACGATCAGGTCCTGCTGCAGCGGCTCATGCAGATCCTCACCCAGCAGCATCCACTGGCCATCGCCGGACTCGTCCGAAGCGAGCGCGAGCGACAGCGCGACGATCGCGACATCGGCGTTGCCGGTCGCGGCGAACCGGTGGGCGTCAGCGACGCTCTCGCCGAAGACCAGGCGAGGCTCGAGCGTGTCCCACACCCCCGCAGTCTCGATCGCCTGCTTCGCGGCGAGCCCGTACGGCGCATGTTCAGGGTTGGCGATCGCGACGACCCCGACGTCGTGGTCGGCGGCGAGGTCCTCGAGCGACCGCCAGTCGCCCCAAGCGTCGTCGGGCGACCAGATCACGAGGTGGCCGAAGGCGTAGGTGGTCTGGGTATCCGGGTCGCCAACACCGGCATCGAGGACCTGCTCCACGAAGGACACGTTCGCGGCGGCGTAGACGTCCATCGGTGCACCCTCGATCAGTTGCTGCGCGAGCTGCCCAGACGATCCGAAGTTGAACACGACCCGTTCGCCGGTATCCGCCTCGAACCCTTCCCCCAGCACCGTGAAGGCGGGCATCAGATCACTGGCCCCGGCGACCACCAACGGCTCGTTGGCGGTCACCGCCTGACCGTCGCCGCATCCGGCCAACGCCAGCACGCCAACAACAGCAGCCACCGCCAGCCCCCAACGTCGAGCACGCCGATGGTCGGCGTCGCGGCGACGGACCACAGGACAGCCCGGGGTCACCGCGAGGAGTCGGTCGCGCATCGTGTCGGTTCCCTTGGGTTGAGGTCACGTGTGGGTGGCGTCACGTGTGGGCGGCGTCAGGCGGCGATCGGGGTCCCGCAGTCGGTCAGGTCGTACCCCCCGATCGCCTCGAGGCGGCGGCGGACGCGTTCGCCCGTCAGTTCGTCGACGAAGGCGCGGACGCTGGCGTGCTCGAGGTGGTCGACCCCGATCCACAGTTCGGAGGTGTGCACCTCCAGCGGGTGGAAGGCCAGGTGCATCGCCAGCGCAGACGGTTCGATCGTGACCGCGACGAGACCGTCGGCTGCGCAGCGCCACGCTGCCTCGGCGTGCCCCCCGGTCAACGGTCCCGGCACGCTGGCGGCCTCAGCGTCACCGCGGGCTGTGACGGCTCGCTCGAACGCGTCCTGGCTGCCCGCGCCGGCTTCGCGCTGGATCACCACTGCGCGACCCGACAGCGCATCCTCAACCCAGCCCGCGGGATGGTCAGCCGGTGCGGCGAGACCGACCTGCCAGCTGGCGACCTTCCACCGGCGGACGGACACCGGAGGTTGCGGCCGTGACTCCGCCGGGCCATGCACGATCACCCCGTGGCTGCGCCCGGATGCGAGGGTCGTGCTCGCCAACGCACTGGAGGTCGACACGGGGAGAACCCGCGGACCTGCCGCGGCCTCGACCAGACCGGCAGCCAGCCCGATCGCCGGGTCACAGCCGGCGATGACCGCCGCTGGCCGCTCGGTGCCGAACGACTCCAGCGATCCGCCACGGACCACGGCATCGGCCGCGGCCCACCCCTCGCCGGAACCGGGTGTAGGCAGACATACCCGCAGGTCACCGACCCGGGCGAGCCGAACCAACGCACCGTCCGGCGGGTCACGCAGGACCCCGACC
>SKNK01000504.1 GCA_007120565.1 Nitriliruptoraceae bacterium
CGATGCCTCGCTCCACCGCATCGATCAGGTACGGACGGAGTTCACGTGCGGGCACGATCCGATGCACGGACCCCATCTCCTGCGCGCGCTTCACGGAGTGGATCCGGTCGAACTCGGCGGCGACCTCGCCGAGCTTCTCTGAACGCACCGAGGACCTCGTGGCGGCGTGCTCCGCCCGAAGCTGTGCCACCTCGCCGTTGCCCGCGGCTGCGATCCGTCGCTCGAGCTCCTGGACGCGAGGATCGGCATCGGTGCGCCGGTTGACCTCGCCGGCGAAGACCACCGCGGCCGCCGGCGGGCCACCGATCACCGACGCGTGGGACCCCTCCACCGCGGCGACCTCCATCTGGTCGTTCAGAGCGTTGGAGAACACGACGAACGCGCCACCGTGGTAGCGCGACACGACACAGAAGACGATCGGGCCGTCGAAGTTGACGACGGCGCGGCCGATCTCGGCGCCGTACTCCAGTTGCAACTGTCGCAGCGACTCAGGCGAGCCGTCGAAGCCCGACAGGTTCGCCAGCACCACCAAGGGACGGTTGGCGCTGGCGGCGTTGATGGCTCGTGCGACCTTCTTGGAGGCCTTGGGGAACAGGGTTCCCGCGGTCCACTGGTCGGGGCCGTCCGCAGGGATCAAGCCTCGTCGTTGGATCGGTCGGGACTCGATGCCGAGCAGGGCGACGGGGTAGCCGCCGAGGTGAGCGTCGAACACGATCGCCACTTGCGCCTCGGCCATGTCGACCCAACGTTCCAACGGGGCATGGTCCTGATCGGCGACCGCCCGTAGCAAGGTCCGCATGTCGAAGGGCTTCTTGCGGCCCGGGTTGGTCTCCTCGGAGAAGATGTCGCCGACCTTCGTGAAGTCGTTGCCCTCGATCTCGTGGGTCGACTCCCGCACGTCTCGGTCGACGGGGTCCGAGGTCTCCGCCCGACGCGGGAACCGCTCTCCCGAGCCGAGGTAGCTGTGGGCGTAGTGGGCGAACAGCACGTCGCGGGTCCCGGCGAGGTCGGCGGCCCAGTACTGCGCCTGACCGTTCGGGCCCATCACCCGGTCGTAGCCGCCGATGCCGAAGTTGTCCTCGGCGGAGACCCCACCGGAGTAGTCGAGCGCCTGCTTGCCGGTCAGCACCATCGCGCTGTCGGGGGTCATCACCAGGATGCCCTTGGTGTGCATCAGCATCGTGGCTTCGGCGTTCCAGTAGGGCTGGGCCCCGACGTTGATACCGGTGACGATGACGTTGATCTCGCCGCCGCCCTGGGTGAACTCGATGATCCGGCGGAGCACGGCGGCGACCCAGTCCATGTTCTCGGTGCCGCTGTCCATCGCGATACGCGCTCCCGAGGAGACCGCGAACCACTCGACGGGCAGGCCTTCTCGTTCGGCGAGGTCGAGCGCGGCGATCACCCGCCGCGACTCCGCCTCGGCGATCGCGCCCAGGCCCTTGGTCGGGTCTCCGAGCACCGAAACGCGGCGCATGCCATCGGGATGGCGGCTGGTCGGCGCGGCAGAGACCCCGACCACGATGCCCGCCGTGTTGCGTCCGTAGGGGCGGTCGACCGGGACCAACTCACCATCGTCGTCGAGGTCGTGTTCGACGAACGTGCCTTCGGCTCGGGCCAGCTCGGGACCCTCGGGAGAGCGGATCAGGAGCGGGACGATCTCGTAGGGGTAGACCGTGCCACGACGGCGAGCGCGGAGGACCCGCTCGGTGAGTTCATCGAAGGGCTCGAGCGGTTCGGTCGGTGGCGGCGTGGCCCGGATCGTCAGACCCTGGCCCGGAGGGCGGTACATGCGCACGATCATGCGCTGGTGGCCACCATCCGGCTGGGGGAGGCGAGCCTGCACCATGACCTGTTCCAGCCCGAGGCTGTCGGTCATCGGCGCCAGGGTGCGGATCACCTTGTCGAACCCGGCGAGTGGCAGGTCGACCGGCGGCCACACGTTCAGGATGACCCGGTTCCAGTCGGGACTGACCTCGTATCCGGCTCGTGCCTGGCGTAGGTCGTCGAGGCAGGCCGCGAAGATCCGCTCGAACTCGGGCACGCCGGAGACCTGCCCCTCATCGTCGTAGACGGGGGTGAGGTCGCGGACCTCGCCGAGGGCGAACAGGCGGTGGTCTGACGGGTTGTCGCGAGCGACCGCATCGAACAGGTAGACGCCTTCGTTCGAGGGCAGGCGCGTGAGCCGGAACCGCTCGAAGCGCCACAGGTCGAGCCGCCCGGCGATCAGCGGGTGGATCCCGCGCAGGTGGGTCCGTTCGACGAAGTGGTCGCCGTCCCGACGGAACGTCAGGTGCTCCACGCTGGATCGTGTGGCGTCCGAGGTCGAGGGGGAAACGATGGTGGTGGTCACGCGGCGCAGCACCGTTGGCAGTTCGGCCCGGTCCAGCGTGTCCGCGAGGTTCGAGATGAGATCGTCGAGGTCGTCCACCGGGTCGTAGCGGGTCAGGTAGATGTCGCTGACCGCTCCCGCACCCGCCTCCTCGGAGAGCTCTGACGCCGCGAGCCCTGCGGTACGGAGCGCCTCATCGACCGCGTCGGCGTCGGCGGCGACCGCCACGACACGGCCCTCGCCTCGCAGGTCGGTGAAGTCGGCGACCACCGTCGGCAGCTCGGTGAGCTCGACGGATGCGACCTGGTCCACGTCGCGGGTGCGGTAGTAGCGCCGCGTGAGTACCTCCAGCAACGTCAGCCATCCGGTCGCCGTCACCAGGGGGTCGGCGAGTAGCCCGAGCAGCGGCTCCGTCGCCGCGACGAGTTGGGCCATCCGCTCGTTGCGCTCCTGCTGATCCGGATCGGCGGACAGCGCCGTCAGGTGCTCGCGGACCTCCGCGAGGGCGTCGTCCCGCTGCTGCTCCAGGCGTGGCTGATCGAAGCAGCGGTACCGCACCCGTCGCGCCAGGTCACCGATCACCGGATGACGGACCTGGGTCGCGCGGATCAACCGATCCAGGACGACACGCAGATCCTCCCCGCCGCCTCCCGCAGATGCGCCACCGCGGTCCGCGAGGCGCTGCAGCAGCGCCAGGATCACCGAAACCTGTGCTGGTGCCCGCTGCTGCGACAGGTGGATGCGGTACAGCGCCTCCTCGAGTTCGGTCGAGCGATCGAGCGTCCCCACCCCGTGGTGAGCGACGGCTCGGCGAAGCCGGTCCTGGAACCCCTCCGGCAACCCCTCTACCTCGGCGTCGAGGGAGCGGAGGAACGCGTGGAGGTACTCGCGGGCGTTGTGCGGTTCGTCGCCGTCCTCGGAGTCGCCGGCGCGTCGGTTCCGCGTCAACGAGCTCAGGTCGGCGAAGATGGCCAACACGTCGAGCTCGCTTCGGATGAGCTGAGGATCGTCGGACGCTCCCAGCGACTCCAGCTCCTCGACGATCGCCGGGACCTCGTCGAGCGGGATGTCGAAACCGAGAACGAAGCGCCGCAGGGCGTCGAGCAAGGTGCTCGCCCGTTCGACTGGCCCAGCCGAGGCTTGGTCGTCCCCGTCCAAGGTTGTGAGGTCGACCCGATCACCGGCGTCGGCCTCGGCATCGCCATCGCTGATCGGCTCCAGTCGGACGACCGGCGCGCCGGCATCGAGTTGGACGTTGCCGGTGGCGAGCACCTCGACGACGCGTCCTGCGAAGGGCGCGGAGAGCACCGTCTCCATCTTCATGCTCTCGAGGACCGCCAGCGACGCACCGGCTTCGACCTGGTCGCCGACCGCGGTGGTGATCGCAACGACCACGGACGGTCCAGGTGCCCGCACCATGCCGGCATCGTCCTGGGAGATGCGGTGGGGCAGTCCATCGACCTCGACGAGGGTGTCGGCGCCCTGCGCGATCGAGGCGACCCGGAACCGATGGCCCTCGACCGTGAGCCGGCGTTCGAAGCGATCGAGGTGTTCGACGTCGGCGACCACGCGCGTGCCATCCTCGGCGACGAGGTAGCGATGGGGGCCGGTGCGAGCTACCTCGAGGCGGTAGGCGGTGCCGGCGTAGCGCAGATCGACCGCCACGCTGGCCTCCGCGTTGGCCTGCGGACGGCCACGGGCGGCAGAGGCGTAGAAACGGTCCCGCTCGACGGTGGAGGCGGTGTCGTAGGCGTCGATCGCCGCCGCGACGAGCGCGACGTCACCACGGGCCGCGAACCGGTAGCCGCCCGCGGCGGTGATGCGGTCCAACCAGCCCGTGTCGACCTCGCCGGCGACGACCGCTGGCTGGTTCAGCAGGTCGAGCAGGAAGGCACGGTTGGTCGTCCCGCCACGGACCAGGACGCTGGTCTGGGACAGCCCGCGACGCAAGCGGGCGATCGCTTCGTCGCGGTCGCGCCCGACGGCGATGATCTTGGCGATCATCGAGTCGTACTCCGGCGGGATGGAGTCGCCCTCTGCGACCCCGGTGTCGACCCGCAGGCCCGGGCCCGAAGGCAGGCGCAAGCGTTCGATCGTGCCGCCGGACGGCGTGAAGCCACGCTCAGCATCCTCGGCGTTGAGGCGCACCTCGATCGCGTGGCCCTCGGTGGGCGGAGAGTCGCCGTCGAGTCGGCCGCCCGCCGCCACGTGGAACTGCAGCTTGACCAGGTCCAAGCCCGTGGTCAGCTCGGTCACTGGGTGTTCGACCTGGAGGCGCGTGTTGACCTCGAGGAACGCGAACTGCCCGCTCTCCGGCTGGTAGAGGAACTCGACGGTGCCGGCACCCTGGTACCCGGTGATCCGCGCGAGCTCAGCCGCAGACTCCCGGATGCGGGCCTCCTGCTCCTCGTCGAGCGCGGTCGAGCGTGACTCCTCCAACACCTTCTGGTTGCGGCGTTGCACCGAACAGTCTCGGACGCCCGGCGCCCACACACCACCGTGCCCGTCCGCGATGATCTGTACCTCGATGTGGCGGGCTTTGGTGACCAACGGTTCCATGAACAGCGTGGGGTCACCGAAGGACTTCGCCGCCTCGTCGCGGGCACGCTCGAACGCGGTGGCGAGCTCGTCGGGTGAGTGCACCAAGCGGATGCCACGCCCACCCCCTCCCGCCGTGGCCTTGACCACCAGCGGGTAGCCGATCCGTTCCCCGTGTTCACGTGCTGCCTCGACGTCGTCGACCGGGCCGCCGCTCCAGGTAGCGACCGGGACCCCGGCACGCTCGGCGAGTTGCTTCGCGCCGATCTTGTCGCCGAGGGCGCGCATCACCTCACCACTGGGCCCAACGAAGGTCACCCCGATGCGTTCGCAGACGTCGGCGAAGTCGGCATGCTCCGCGACGAACCCCCAGCCGACCCACACGGTGTCGACGCCCGAGGCGACCAGGACGCGTTCGAGCTCCGCATGATCGAGGTAGGGGGAGGTGGCTGCCGGTGGATCGCCTGGGCCGGGACCGATCCGCACGGCCTCGTCGGCCTCGCGTACGAACATCGCGCTGCGTTCGGCGTCGGTGTGCAGTGCCACGGTGCGGAGGGGCACGTCGTGCTCGTTCGCCAGCTCCCGCACGGCGTGGATACACCGCATCGCCGGCTCGCCGCGGTTGACGATCGCGATCCGGCCGAGCCGTCCAAGGTCCGCGTGCATCCCACCCTCTCGGTCGCTGGTTCACGGGGGCCCGTGCGCGCCCCGAACCTAGCGGAGCAGCCCCGTCCGCCGAGGGGTGATCATCCCTGTGCGCGTGCGGTGCCCATCGGCGGCTACGAGTGCGCCTGCTGCGTGTCCCGGGCTCTCAGGGGTTGACGTCGGCCGTAGGTGAGGGTGCGCCACAACCACTCCACCGGGCCGAAACGTGCCCAGCGCAGCCAGAGGGGACAGATGATCAGCAGGGCGACCCAGACACCGATCACGACCAACATCGCCTCGGCCGGGCCGAGCTGCCCGTAGAGGCCGAAGCCGGCGAACACGATCAGCGTGAGCAGGCTCTGCAACAGGTAGGCCGTCAGTGCCATCCGTCCGACCGCGGCGAGTGGCCTGGCCACGCCGAACCGCAGGGTCAACAGCGCCAGGCTCGCGAGGTAGCCGACGGCGAGCACGGGAGCGCCGAGTAGCTGGCCCAGCATGATCAGAACGACGAGGCCGGCCCCGACCTGACCGTCGGCGGATCCCGCGACGAGCACGATCGGGTCGACCGCACCTTGGGCGAGCGTCAGAGGCAGTCCTGCGCCAAGCCCGATCAACGCGGCCTTGCGCAGGTGCGGGCGGAACGCGGAGAGGTCGTCGATGATCCCCGAGCGGCCGACGACGAACCCGAACAGGAACAGCCCAAGAACCCACGGGATGACGAACAGTTGGCCGCTCTGCATGATCAGTGACTCGACGGCGTTCACCCCGATGACGTCGAGGTAGGAGCCATCCGTGTGGGCCTGCACGGCCGCGTCGCCACGATCAGCGAACCACCCCGTGAAAGCGCTCGTGAACGGGTCGTCATCCGGCGCTTCGAACGACCCATCGATCAGTGCGCCGAGCCCCGCGAACAGCACACCGAGCGCCGTGGTGATCCCGATCAGTACGCCGGACCAGATCAGTGCGGTCCGTTGCGCCAGCTTGACGAAGGCGAGCAGGATCAGTCCGGAGATCCCGTAGACGAACAGGATGTCGCCGGGGAACAGCAGGATCATGTGGGCGATGCCGAACAGCAGCAACCACCCGTACCTCCGGGCCAGCAAGCCTCGCGGGTTGTGCCCAGCCGCGATCGCCCGTCCCGCGATCAGCGCTGCGCCTAGACCGAACATGATCGCGAAGCTGGAGATGAACTTCCCGGCGGCGAGCCAGCCGCTGAGGAACTGCACGACGCGGTCGAGGCCTTCGCTGACCGGTGGCACCTGGCCCGCCATCACCTCGTAGAAGGCCGGGCCGCGCATCAGCTCGATGTTGATGAGCAGGATGCCGAGCAAGGCGAACCCGCGGAGCACGTCCAAGGCAGGTTCGCGGCCCGATGGCGCGGTAGGGGCGATGGGGTCCGTCGAGCGGGGAGCCGGCCGTGGCGGCGCTGACGGGGGTGACGTCTCGCTCCCGGAGGGCGCCGCGGATGGCGGTGGAGGTGGAGTCCCGCCGACGGGTACCGAGGTAGGCGGTGGGGGTGGAGTCCCGCCACCCGAGGGGGATGCTGGAGGTGGTGGCGGCGTCTCGCTTCCGGTGGGGGACGCGGGCTGTGGCGGATCGTGGTCGTTCATGCGTGAGGTCCCCCGAGTCTCGGCGCGACTGAAGAGCACCCGGATCGCCGACGGACAGCAGGTTCCGGGAGGTCGGTGCCCGTCAGGCTAATGCGTCTGCTGCTCGGGTGGCCATCCGCCGCTGCGCCCTAGCCGCGCACCCTCACCGCGCCCTAGCGGAGTCCGATCTGCGTGCACTGGGTGGGATCCGTGGTGCTGCGCGATGCCTATCACGCCCGGTGCCGGGTCGGTTCCGGCCCGGCCCGGCTCGGTACGGGGCGGGGCCGGGCGGTCGGGGCGGGGTTGCCCGCAACGTCCGCTCGAGTGCGGTACCACGAGCACGGCCCACTACCTTCCGCTCGACGACGAGGTGTGAGGAGCGATCGGTGTCTCGGACCAGGTGGGTGGCGTCTCTGTGCGTCCTGACGGCTCTGCTCGTCGGGTGCGACGGAGGCAGCGGCAACGAGGAAGGCGACGCGGAGAGCGAGGCGGACGCGTCCGAGGATCCGATCCGCATCGGCTTCCTCGGGGAGCTCTCCGGTCCCTTCGCGATCTGGGGGACCTCTGCCCGCAACGGGATGGAACTCGCGGTCGAAGACGTCAACGCGCAGGGGGGCATCGACGGACGCCCGGTTGAACTGC
>SKNK01000001.1 GCA_007120565.1 Nitriliruptoraceae bacterium
CGACGTGGTCCGGCTCCGGCCGACGTGGTCCGGCTCCGGCAGGCGTGGTCCGGATCTGGCAGGTGCGGTCAGGTTCCGGCCGGGGTCGCCGGGCGGTGGAACCCTCCCGCCCGTCCAGACCGGTCGGCGATCAGACCGGCCAGGGTCGACAGCGCGATCTCGGCCGGGTCCTTGGAGCCGATGTCGAGGCCGATCGGGCGGTGGACCGTCGCGATGAGGTCCTCGGTGACGCCCTCGGCGCGGAGCGCCGCGATGTGCGGGCCGGTGTGGCGCGGCGAGCCCATGATGCCGATCCACCTCGGTGTCGCCGTGACCAGCGGAGCCATCATGGTTCCGAGGTCGTCGCGGTGGTGGTCGGTGACCACCACGTCGGTGGTGGCAGCCACCTCGACGTCGCCGGGGTCGGTGTAGACGCGCATCGCGGCGTTGCGTAGGTCGTCGCTGAGTCGGTCGGGGTCGGGTTCGAGCAGCGAGGTGGTGAACCCGAGCTCACGCGCCCACGTCAGCAGGTAGGCGGCGACGGGTGATGCGTACACGGCGACGAGGTCTCGTCCGCCGTCGGTCACGTACGGTGTGTCGCCGTGGGCGACCTCGCACTCCGGATCGTGGACGGGTTCGTCTGACACCACAGGCTCCTCGGATCGGGCGCTAGCGTCTCGAGGATACGTCGCCACGCCGAACGACCACGCAAGCCTGGAGGAGATGATGGCTGACCGACCGGCGGATCCCGCGGGCTTGGTACAGGCGCTCGAGCAGCGTGCCTACCTCGCCGACCGCGGGTTGGCCACGGCCATGCACCTGGCGATGAAGCTCGGGCGCCCGTTACTGCTGGAGGGCGATGCCGGGGTCGGAAAGACCGAAGCCGCACGCACCTTGGCAGCCGTGCTCGACGCCGAACTGGTGCGGTTGCAGTGCCACGAGGGGCTGGACCGGTCACAGGCCCTCTACGCGTGGGACCATCCTCGCCAGCTGCTGCACCTTCGTGCGTTGGAGGCGTCCGGTGACCGCCCCGCCGACCACGAGTCGGACCTGTACGACGAGCGGTTCCTGCTCGAACGACCCCTGCTGCGGGCGCTGCGTCGCGGGGATCGTGCGGTGTTGTTGGTCGACGAGATCGACCGGGCGGACGACGAGTTCGAGGCGTTCCTGCTCGAACTGCTCAGCGACTTCCAGATCACGATCCCGGAGCTCGGCACGGTCACCGCCCCGTCGCGCCCCGTCGTGATGCTCACCTCCAACCGCACCCGCGAGTTGTCCGATGCCCTGAAGCGACGGTGTCTGTACCACTGGATCGACCACCCAACCGTGGAGCGGGAGGCGGCGATCGTGCGTGCCCGCGCCCCCGAGGTGCCCGATCAGGTGGCGACTCGGGTTGCCGAACTGGTCGCGCGCCTGCGCACCCTCGGGTTGTACAAACCCCCGGGCGTCGCGGAGACCATCGACTGGGCCGGGGTGCTGGCCGACGTCGATGAGTTGGATGCGCAGGGGCTGGTCGACACCCTCGGTGTCGTGGTGAAGGACCACGACGACCTCGAGGTGGTCCGTGCTGCCGTTGACGAGTTGCTGGCGTCATGAGCGTCGAGCCGTGAGCGACTCTCCGTGCACCTCGATGCCGTGAGTGACGATCAGGACTGGGCGGTCGGCCTCGCGACGATGCTGCGCCGGGCCGGGGTGACCGTCGGCACCGGTCAGGTCATCGCCTGTGAGAGGGCGTTGACGACCTTGACCGCTGCCGATCAGGTGGACCGCTACTGGGCGGGGCGTGCCTGCCTGGTCAGCGATCCCGACGATCTCGTCACCTACGACCGGGTCTTCCGTGCCTACGAGGGAACCCCGGTCGATCTCCAAACTCCTGCCACCGATGACCCAACGGAGGACGGTGGCGTCGATGCAGGGTCCGATGCCGGCCCCCCCATGGACCCAGGACCGACCTTCGGCGACGACGAGGTAGCGGTCGCGGGCGCGGTCGCGTCGGAGCGCGAACGGTTGCGGCACCGACGCTTCGATGCGATGGACGACGAGGAACGGCAGGACGTCGATCGGATCCTGGCGCGGTTGCGGGTCGCCGTACCCCGACGTCGGTCGCGACGGACCGGTCCGGGCCGACGAGGCGAACTCGACCTGCCGCGTACCCTCGATCGAGCGCTGCGGTCAGACGGTGAACTGTTCGACCGGGCTTGGCGCGCCCCCCGAACACGTCCGCGACGGTTCGTGCTGGTTCTGGACGTCTCGGGATCGATGGCAGGTCACGCTCGTGCGATGCTGCGGTTCGCGCTCGCCGCGCGGCGGACGGCGGATCGCGAACTCGCCAGGCGCGTGGAGGTGTTCGCGTTCGGGACGCGGCTGACACGGTTGTCGGATGCGTTGTCGGCACGTGACCCGGACGCGGCGATCGCGGCGGCCGCCCGTCACGTGGTCGACTGGGATGGCGGCACCCGGATCGGCTCGAGCATCGATGAACTCGTCCGGCGCTGGGCGCCACGGGGTGTCCTGCGCGGCTCGGTGGTCGTGATCTGTTCGGACGGCCTCGAACGCGGCGACCCAGCGCAGCTCGCGGCCAGCATGGCTCGGCTGCGCCGCCATGCCCACCGCATCCTGTGGGTCAACCCGCTGGCAGGCGACGATCGGTTCGTTCCCAACCAGCGTGGGATGGCGGCGGCCCTGCCGTACGTGGACGGGCTCCTGGCCGGGGACACCCTCGCCGGGTTGGAGCGCGTCGCCGATGTGCTCGCCGGTGGCTCCGTTCCTTCTCCAGCGGCCCCCGTCCCTTCGCCGGTAGACCCGGGGCGTTGGCTCCGTACCGTTGGAGGGGACCGACGAGAAGGACCTCGGTGACCGCGCTCGATCATGCCATCGACTACGACTCCGCGGCATACGCGAGGGCGAACCGACTCGATCCGCATCACCTCCGACAGGTCACCGAGGCGTTCCCCGACCTCGCGGGGATGCACCTGCTGGAGGTGGGTTGCGGTCGTGGCCACCTGCTTCGACTGATGCAGGATGCCGGCGCCAAGGCCTCCGGTGTCGACCTCAACCCTCAGGCGATCGCCCAGGGGGAGGCCAACGACATGGCGGTCGCCTCCGCCACACACCTGCCGTTCCCGGACGCACACTTCGATGGGCTCGTCTCCGTCCACGCGATCGAGCACCTTCCGGAGCTGGACACCGCCCTGGCCGAGATGGTTCGTGTGGTTCGCCCCGGTGGGCGGCTGTTGCTGATCTACCCGGCTGAACCGATCCAGGGGATCTGGGCGGTGCCGACGGCGGTGATCCTGCATCGCAACCCCTTCAAGGCGCGGCAGGTCCACTGCCACAAGCTCACCCCCAAACGCCTCCGAGTGCGACTCGCCGACCTGCCCGTGACCGTCCGGTACGAGCGGTTCCGTTGGCGGGGATGGCCGCAGTACACCTCGGTGCTGGACCGGCGCGCCTGACCGTCGGCGCTGCAGGTAGGCACGTCCGTCTGGCACGATCAGCCGACGAACGTCTCACGGCCGTCCGGGCGACCCCTGACCCCTGTGGCCGTTCGTCCGAGCTGAACGCAGTACCGTTCCCGCCATGAACCTTCTCGACGTCGTACTGGTCCTGGCGGTCGTGATCGGTGCGATCGGCGGCTTCCAGTACGGACTCATCGCTCGCCTGGCGAGCTGGATCGGCCTGCTCGCTGGTCTCGGCCTGTCTCTGTGGACGGTGCCGATGGTGCTCGATCTGGTGCACCTTGGCTCAGCAGGGCCGCGGTTCCTGATCGGCATCGTCGTCCTGAGCCTCACGGTCGCGTTGGTCTCGGCCCTGTTCCAACGCGTTGGCCACGGGATGCGGCGTGTGGTGCACGCCACGCCGTTGCGGGTGGTCGACCGTGTGGCCGGGCTGGCCGCCGGTGTGGCGGTCATCGGCGTGCTCGTCTGGGTCCTGATCCCCGCGGCGGCGTACGTCCCCGGCCAACTGGCCGCACAGGTGCGCGGTTCGACCATGGTCGACCTCATCGAGCGTTCGTCACCGCCGTCGCCGGACACGGTCGGTGCCTTCTCGCGTCTGGTCGACGTACAACGGTTCCCGGACGTTTTCGACGACCTGCGTCCGGCGCCTGACACCGGACCACCACCCAGTCAGATCCCCGTTGCTCAAGCGGTCGTCGACGAGGCGACCGCATCGACCGTCCGTGTCGATGCCGACGGGTGCCGTCGCGGCTACGTCGGGTCGGGATGGGCGGTCGACGAGGGCACGGTGGTGACCAACGCTCACGTCATCGCCGGGTCCGACGAGGTCTCCGTACGGCGTCCAGACGGGGAGGAACACGCCGCTGAGGTGATCCGCTACGACCCGGATCGGGACCTCGCGGTGCTCCGCGTCGCCGATCTCGGCCGTCCGGCGTTGCCGCTGGGCGAGGCCGCTGACGACACCGAGGGAGCGGTGATCGGCTACCCCGGAGGACAGGACACGCCGCGCGTGGCACCGGCGACCGTCCGCGAGCAGCGCAACACCGTGGGGCGTGACATCTACGGCGAGGGTCGGGCCGAGCGTGAGGTCCTCTACCTCGCCGCAGAACTCGCCAAGGGCGACTCTGGCGGACCGGTGATCGATGCGGACGGACAGGTCGTCGGCGTGGTCTTCGCCATCTCACCCGACCGTCGCACGACCGCGTACGCGCTCTCCACCAACGAGGTTCGAGCGGTGCTCGACCAGCCGGAGACCAGCGACACGGGCCGTTGCATGTGAGGCGGGTGTGTCCGTCGGTGCATGATCCGGTGCGCCTCCCGATGCACGAGTCAGCCCACGACGAGGTTGCCTGACGCTATGGACCCGATCGATCTCCTACGACTGCTGCTCGACCCGACCCGACTGGCGGTGGTCGGTGCGGTCGCCGCGGAGCCGGCGGACGCGTCGGCGTTGGCTGCGCGTGCTGGCTGTCGTGAAGACCAGGTCCTGCGCACGCTCGGGGTCCTGGTGCAGGCCGGGCTCGTGCGCAGCGAGGACGGGCGCTACCACCTCGATGTCGCCGCCTGGCGAGAGGTTGCGCAGGAGCTTCCGCAGGCCACCCCCGCCAGCCGTCGTGTCGCCTTCGGGATGACCGACGACGAGGCCCAGGTCCTCGCTCGGTTCTTCCGCGGGGACCGACTCGTCGAACTGCCGGCGCAGCGGGGGAAGCGGCGGATCGTGCTCGAGCGGCTCGCCCTGGAACTGGAGCCGGGTGTCCGCTACGCCGAGGCAGAGGTCAACGATCTGCTTCGCCGGTTCCACGACGATCACGCGACCTTGCGACGACTGCTGGTCGACGAGGGGCTGGTGGACCGTGCCGCGGGGGAGTACTGGCGGTCCGGGGGACGCGTGGTCTGATCCCGGTCTCCACGGTAGGGCGACGCGCTCCTGGCAGGCGATCGAGGCCGGCGGTCTCATCCGTCGGGGTCGGCGGGGTTGGCGAACGGTAGGCTCCGAACCGTTCCGTCCGAGTCGTCGCAGCAAGGAGCGCCAGCGTGGGTGAGTTCGTCAACCTCGAGGTCGATGCCCAGCGTCGGGTCGGCACGGTCAGGATCGACCGGCCGCCGATGAACGCGCTCGCGATCCAGGTCTGGGAGGAGCTGGAGGTCGCGACCCAGGAAGCGATCGACCACGACGACGTCGGTGCGCTGGTCGTCTGGGGTGGCCCCAAGGTGTTCGCGGCGGGGGCGGACATCAAGGAGTTCCCCGACCGGACCTACCGGAGCACGATCGAGAGCGGCCAGGTGCTGCACCGCAGCCTCGACCTGCTCGCCCGTGCGCCCATGGTCACCATCGCGGCGGTCAACGGGTACGCGTTGGGTGGTGGATGCGAGCTGGCGATGTCGTGCGACTTCCGGTTCGCCGCGGAGAACGCCAAGCTGGGCCAGCCCGAGATCCTGCTCGGCCTCATCCCCGGCGCCGGTGGTACCCAGCGGCTGCCCCGTCTCGTCGGGCTGTCGAAGGCCAAGGAACTGGTGTTCTCCGGGCGGATGGTCGATGTGGTCGAGGGGGAGCGGATCGGGCTGGTCGACGCGGTGTTCCCCGCCGACGAGCTCTACGACCAGGCCTGCGAGGCCGCCGCTCGCTACGCCGCCGGTCCCTTCGCTCTGCGGTTGGCCAAGCGCGCCATCGAGGACGGCACCGAGATGCCCCTCGACCAGGCGCTGCGGTTCGAGCGTCAGCTGTTCGCGGAGTGCTTCGCCACCGAGGACGCGACGACCGGGATCGCCAGCTTCATCGAGCACGGACCCGGCAAGGCCGAGTTCAACGGCCGCTAGGAGCACGTATGTCCGCCGACCCGTCGCCACGTCTGCGCGCGGTTCCCGATGCGCCGGGTCCCGACGACGTGGCGCCGTCTGTCGATGGTGACGGCCCACCGGGCTTCGATCCGCGCGACCTCGATGTCAAGGCCAAACAGATCGCGTACCACGACTGGGAGTCGCGGACCTACGACGAGAAGTTCTCGATCTCCTACGACCAACGCTGCATCGACTACGCCCGCGAACGTTTCCACAAGGTCGTTCCCGAAGGTGCCGGGTTCGGCTCGGTGCTTGAGGTTGGCGCGGGGACCGGGTTCTTCCTGATCAACCTCGCGCTCGGTGGTTGCCTCGACGGGGCGGAGCTCGCAGCGACCGACATCTCCGAGGGCATGCTCGAGGTCTGTGCACGCAACGGTGCCGAGCACGGGCTGGCGATCGCCACCCGACAGGGTGATGCCGAGGCGTTGCCCTACGACGACGAGAGCTTCGACCTGGTCGTCGGCCACGCGTTCATCCACCACCTGCCGGTCCCTGGCGCCGCGATCCGCGAGATGCACCGGGTGCTCAAGCCCGGGGGGACCCTGGTGATCGCCGGGGAGCCGACCGAGATCGGCGATCGGCTGTCGTGGCTGGTCAAGCGCAACACCTACCGGGCCTTCCGTGCGGCAACGGTGCTGCCCGGGCTGTCCTCGCTACGCAAGCCTTCACTGCGCGAGCAGGGTGGCAGCGCGACCGATGAGGTGCTCGCGGGCCTGGAGCACGAGGTCGACCTGCACACCTTCCGGCCCGGCGACGTCGAACACCTCGCCCGCCTCGTGGGGTTCGGCAACGTCGAGGTGGTGACGGAGGAACTCACCGCGAACTGGTTCGGGTGGGCGGTCCGTACGATCGAGGGGTCGATCCGTCCCGGCCTGCTCGGCAGCCGATGGGCCTTCACCGCCTACCACGGGTACCTGAAGCTGAGCCGGTTCGACGAAGTGGTGCTGCAGCGGGTGGTGCCGCGCTCGGTGTTCTACAACCTGATCCTGCACGCCCGGAAGCCCTACCGGCACTGAGCGAGGCTCGGAGCGCCCGGCGCGTCGGTACGACGAGGAGCAGCGAGCGACGGCGAGGAGCGGCGGTGGACGCGGACGTCGAGGCAGAGGCACGGCAGGCGCTGCACGAGCACGCCGCCGCGGTCGAACGTGCCGAGATCGGACGAGAGGCAACGGCAAGGGCGTCAAGGGTTGGCGACGACCTGCTCGCCGACGCGGGGGTCCCGGCCCACCTGCGACGGCCCCCGTTGCGGCTGCGCTACCCACGGTGGGGGTGGCGTCGTGCGATCCGCACGGCGATACAGCGACGCATGATCACCCCCCAGTACCTCCGGCTGTACCGCCGGGCGGCCTGGTACCGCTCGCTGGCAGCAGCGACCGGTCAGCGGGTCGAGTTCCAGGGCCTGATCTTCACCGGCAAACGGGTCGAGTTCACCGCCAGGCGCGGGTACGGACGGCTC
>SKNK01000073.1 GCA_007120565.1 Nitriliruptoraceae bacterium
CGCCCTTCTGCAGCGACTCGAGGAACTCGTTGCGGAACTCGCTCTGGGTCTCCTCGAGGAACTTGCGGCGGGACAGCACCACGTTGTTGCGGTTGCGGTCGAGTTCGATGATCTTGCACTCGAGCTCTTCGCCGACGTAGGGAGCGAGGTCGCGCACGCGACGCATCTCCACCAAGGACGCCGGAAGGAACCCACGGAGGCCGATGTCGAGGATGAGCCCACCCTTGACCACCTCGATGACCGAACCCGCGACGGTGCGGTCCTCGGTGTAGATGCGCTCGATCGTGCCCCAGGCACGCTCGTACTGGGCCCGCTTCTTCGACAGGACGAGACGACCTTCCTCGTCCTCCTTCTTCATGATCAGTGCTTCGACCACGTCTCCGACGGAGACCACGGAGTTCGGGTCGACGTCGAGCTTGATCGACAGCTCGCGGGCGGGGATCACGCCCTCCGACTTCCAGCCGATGTCGAGCAGGACCTCGTCGGGGTCGACCTTGACGACCACGCCTTCGATGATCTTGCCGTCTTCCATGGCCAGGACGGTGCCCTCGAGGGCAGCCTCGAAGTCCTCGTCCGAGAGGTCGTTCTCGACGATCACATCGCCGGTCGAGGTCAGGGTCCCGCCGGGATCCTGCATCACGACGACATCGGGTGTCGGCGTGTTGCTGGGCGCCGGCTCGGGAGCCGGCGGGGTGCTGGGCTGTTCCGCAGGCTGCTGCTCGGACGCGGGCTCGGCCGGAGTAGCCGGGTCGGCGGCGGGCGCCTGTGGTGCCTCGGGAGCCGGGGAGGCTTCCGTGTCGGCGGCGGTCGGGTCTGGGGTCGGGGTCTCGGACATCGGGGTCACGGTCTCTTGTCGTCAGGGGGCGTGGACAGATCCACCGGTCGGTGGGTGGTACATGGTTCATGATGCTGGATACGGGCACGCAGCGAAGAACCGGAGCCCGCAGGTCGCACCGGAAGCGCCAAGGGTCGCACCCGATGGGGCCCCTGTCAACGTAGGCTGCGCCCTCCTCTGCCCCGTGACGCCGCCGGAGAGCCGGCTGAAGCAGGTCCACGACGTCGGGTCGGCGGTGGCTCCAGAGAAGGTGCGCTATGGACGAGCGAGACACCGACGGCCTGATCACCCACCGAGACGGCGCCGTCCGCTGCTGGTGGTGTGGCGACGATCCCGGGTACGTCGCCTACCACGACACCGAGTGGGGGCGACCGGTCCACGATGATCTCCGCCTCTACGAGAAGCTCTGCCTCGAGGGGTTCCAGGCTGGTCTGTCCTGGCTGACGATCCTGCGGAAGCGTCCCGCGTTCCGCGCGGCCTTCGCCGGGTTCGACCCGAAGGTCGTCGCACGTTTCGATGGAACCGACGTGCAGCGGTTGCTCTCCAACGAGGGCATCGTGCGCAACCGCAGCAAGATCGAAGCGACGATCGGTAACGCGAAGGCCTACCTCGAACTCGTCGCTGCCGAGGGATCGCTGGACGCGTTCGTCTGGGCCTACGCCGAGGAAGACGCGCCAGCTCCGACCTCGTTCGCCGACGTTCGGTCGACCTCGCCCAGCTCGATCAGGCTGTCGAAGGAGCTGAAGCTGCGCGGCTGGCGCTTCGTCGGCCCCACCACGGTGTACGCGTTCATGCAGTCCATGGGTCTGGTCAACGATCACGTCGTCGGGTGTGACTGGCGCTGAGGCTGAACGGCGACATCGAGAAGCAGGCAGCAACGACACCGGTTCCGTGCGCTCTCGACGTCCACGCCGCGGAGGTACCTTCGCGGCGCCGACCGCGGGCGGTGTCCGAAGACCACACCACCTCACCCTGGGGTCTCGGCTACCGACCTCGCGTCACCGATGGAGTTCGTCATGGTCCTGCGTCGCATCGCCCGTGCCCGACGTCCCCGGGCGACCACCGAGACCCAGCCGGATGGCTTGCCGAAGCGCGGGCTGTTCGTCGAGCCGGTCCGCGTGACCAAGCTGGAGGCCATCGAGCCGGACCGCGATGATCACGGCGTGGAGCGTGCGATCTTCCTCGTCGAGATCAAGGATGCCGAGGACCGTCGGTGCTCGGATATCGCGGTCGAAGCCCAGCTGTCCGGACCCGAACGTCATCGCAAGGTGCAGGGCACCACGGACATGATGGGACGGATCCGCTTCCGCATGGCATGCGGCTCCGGGAGCTACCGGATCGAACTCATCGACGTCGCGGCCGGAGGCCTCGACTGGGATCGAGCCGCAGGCCCGCAAGAGGCGGATACCAGCATCGGTTGAGTGGCAGGTAGGCCACGAAGGCCCGGACCGGGTCACCAGCCCGAACTCGGTTGGTGACCGACGCCATCAGGAGTTCGCGGCGCCTTCGTGCTCGCGCTCGGCGCGGACCTCACTCACCTCGTCGGCCAGGCCGACGACCGCCAGCGGCACCACCGCGCCGGACATGATGGCGAACTGCCCGAACCCGGGGGAGATCCCCGCGAGCATCTGCAGCACGAGCAGGTAGACGCTCACGCCGACGACCGCGATGGCCCGTGCGCGCAACCCATGCAGATCCGGCTCGCGCCGCAGCGCGGCCGCGGCGCCGGCCCCGAAGCCGGCAGTGAGCCCAACCACGATGTTGATCAACCCCAACGACAGGGCGAGCAACAGGAACAGGCCCATGGCGCGTCCGGTTGCCCCCGGAGCACGCTGGTTGCGTGACACGAAGGCCAGGATGAGGAACACCAGCGGCGTGATGCCCAGCCCCAGCCACAATCCGGCCGAGGTGGCCTCCTCGCCACCGAGCACCGACGCCACGATGGGCCAGTAGGCGAACTGCAGGACGACCGTGGTCACGGCCAGCGCGATCCAACGCCCCCTGGCGTCGATCGGACGCTTGGAGAACATCAGGTCAACCCTTCACCGCGCCAGCCGTCAAGCCGCGGATGAAGTACCGCTGCAGGGAGAAGAAGACCACCATCGGCAGCGCCATGGAGATGAACGCCGCAGCCGGGAGCACGTGCCGCATCTGGCCGAACTGACCCTGCAGACCTGCCAGAGCCACGGTGACCACGCGAACGTCGGAGGTGCCCCCGAGGAAGATCAGGGCGACCAAGAGATCGTTCCAGACCCACAGGAACTGCAACGTGGCGAAGGCCGCGATCGCAGGAACCGACAACGGCACGACCAAGCGGGTGAAGACCTGGAAGTCGCTAGCGCCGTCGACCTTGCCCGACTCGATCACCGAGGCCGGAAGTGACCCGATGTAGTTGCGCAACAGGTAGATCGCCAGTGGCAGGCCGAAGCCCGTGTGCGCCAACCACACCGCAGGGAAGGTCCCGACCAACTCCATCTGTGGGATCAGGGTGATCCCCCACAACGAGGCGCCTTGCGTGTAGAGCTTGAGCACCGGGATCAGTGCCATGTGCAGTGGGATCACGATCAACGCCACGACCGACACGAACAGCAGGTTGCGCCCTGGGAAGCGCATCCACGTGAAAGCGTAGGCCGCGAACGTCGCGACGGTGATGGGGATCACCGTCGAGGGCACCGTCACCGCGAGGCTGTTCAGGAAAGCGTTACCGAACCCCTGCTGGGTCAATGCCACCTGGTAGTTGGCGATCGTCCACTGGCTGACATCGAAGGGGTTCAGGAAGAACGTCCACCAGCCCTCGGACTCGATGATCGCCCTCGTTCGGAACGAGGAGACCAAGAGTCCGACGGTTGGGACGAGCCAGAGGGTCACGATCGCCAACAACGACAGACGAAGGGGCCACCGGCCAACGATCGCCCAGATCCCGCGACGGCCGGCCCGTTCCCCTGAAGGGTGGTGGCTGACATGCTCCTCGGGGGCCGACGTGGTGGCGCTCATCGGATCGCCTCCTCGGCGCGGAAGCGCCGCACGTTCACCAGCATCACCGGGATGACGACCACGAACATGATCACCGCGACGGCTGCTCCTCGTCCGAAGTGGTTCCGGGTGAAGAACCACTGGACCATGCGTTCGGGGATCACTTCGGTTCCCGCTTGACCACCCGTCGTCACGTAGACGATGTCGAAGATCTTCAAGACGTTGATGGTGATGGTGGTGGCGACGACCACGATCGAGGTCATCACCGTGGGGATGATCACCTTGAAGAAGATCTGGAACTCGTTGGCTCCGTCGATGCGGGCGGCCTCCAGGACATCCTCGGGCACGGCCTTGATGGCTGCGGAGAGGATGACCATCGCGAAACCGGTCTGCATCCAGATCATGATCACCATGAGGAACAGGTTGTTCCAGGGATCGAAGGACAGCCAGGCGATCGGATCGTTGCCGAGGGCGGTCCAGATGCCGTTGAGCAACCCGGTCTGGTTCCCGAAGGAGCGGAAGTCGTAGATCAGGGACCACACGACGCTCGCACCGACGAACGACACCGCCATCGGCAGGAAGATCATGGACTTGACGAAGGCTTCCGCCCGATGCAACCGGTCAGCGAGGACCGCCACGAGCAAGCCAACCGCCACGGCGAAGCTCGGGACCACCAGGACCCAGATGGTCGTGTTGCGGATACCGCGAAGCATGCCTCCATCGGTCAGGAGGTAGCGGTAGTTCTCCAGGCCGACCCACTCCACGGACCTGGCGTCCTGGAAGCTGATCATGACCGTGTAGACCGTGGGATACACGAGGAAGACCGACAGGAGCAGGATCGCGGGACCGATGAACACCCACGGCCGGAATCGGATCTTCCACCGTTCGTTCATCTGATCGACGACCAGGTCCATGCCCCAGAACAGCACGAAGATGCCGAGCACACCGATGGCTAGCGCCACCGCGACCACGACCGTCCTCGGGGCATCGGTGACCCGCAACCACTCGAAGGTCCAGCCGATCACCAGCAGCGTGGCGATCGGAACGAGCAGGGCACCGAGCAACCTGCCGAGACGTACGCCCCGCCCGCCCGAAGGCGCCGGAGGCAACGACTCGTCGACCTCGTCCTGATCCAACTCCGGATGTGGCAGAGGTGGGATACTGCTCACGTTCACACTCCCCGCGGACCTAGAGGTCCCGTCCTACCGCACCATAGACGGGATGCAGGAGAAACGTCACCGTTCGGGGCCGCGGTCGGCGCCCCGATTGGTTGATCGAGGAGGGGGCATCGCGCTCGACGTGCCCCCTCCTCGGTGGATCAGTTCGGCCAGGCGGCGTCGATACGTGGCAGGACCTCGTCGAGGTCATCGCCGCGCATCCACTCGTTCATGCCGTCCCAGAAGGAGCCGGAGCCCACCGCAGGTGGCATGAGGTCGGAGGCGTCGAACTTGGCGGTGCCGGCCTCCAGTGCGGCGACGATCTCGCCAGCCGAGTCGGCAACGACCTCATCGGCGTAGCACTCCGGACCAACCTCGATGTTCGGCGAGATGCGCTGGATCGCTTGCCCGGTCGCGTCATCGACGTAGCCACCCATGGCGCACTGGGCTTCTTGGTCGGTGAAGATGCGGATGAACTCCAGCACCTCTTCCCGGTCGGTGAAGATCGCCGCGAGCTCGCCGGCGATCAGCGCGCCTTGCTGGCCTTCCTCGATCTCCGGGAAGGGGAACCAGTCGACGTCGGTACCGAGCTCGGTCCCATCAGGGAAGAAGCTCGTGACGAAACTGGCCTGGCGGTGCATCAGTGCCCCGTCGTCCACGAACAGCGCGTCCGGCGCGTCGCGGAAGTCGAGGTCGGGGATGTTTGCCGTCGAACCGACGATGAAGTCCTCGTTGAAGGCGATCTCCGCGAACAGCTCGGCGGCGTTGCGAACCTCAGGTGAGTCGAACGGCAACTCGCCCGCGACCCACGCGTCGTAGGTGTCCGCATCGACGGTGCGGAGCATGATGTCCTCCATCCAGTCGGTCGCGGGCCAACCCGTTGCGGCGTCGGAACCCGTACCGATGGCGAAGGGCGTGTACCCGTCGGCCACCATCTGCTCGGAGAGCTCGATCAGCTCGTCCCAGGTGTCGGGGGTCTCGTACCCCTCTTCCTCGAAGATCTGGACGTTGTACCAGATCATGCTCTTGTAGTTGACGTTGGTCGGGAGGCCGTAGTGCTGTCCCTCGTACTCGCCGAGGGAGAGCAGGTACTCGCCGAAGATGGCCTCGAGTTCGGCGATATCGAAGCCGAGTTCCTCAAGCGAGACGGCGTTGCCAAGCGATGCCTGCTCGATGATCGCACCCGGTTGGGGGAACAGTGCGAGGTCCGGGGGGTTCCCGCCCTCGATACGGATCTGGATCTGCTCCTCGAAGCCGTCGGAACCTTCGTACTCAGCGTTCGCTCCGGTTGGCTCGTTGAAGTACTCCTGGATGATGGCGTTGATCGCCGATTCCTCGACACTGGTCGGAGCACCGAACACGGAGACGCTGGCTCCGGACAGGTCAGGTGCATCCGCCGCTTCACCTGGGTCCTCGTCAGGGGCCTCGGTGTCCTCGGGGGCTTCAACGTCCTCGGTCTCTGGGGTGTCCTCTGGCGTATCGGTGACGCCTTCGTCGCCATCCCCACACGCCGCGAGGAGTAGGGCGCCAACGACCGTCAGCGCCAGCAATCTCGTGGTCCTTCTCATCCTCATCGTTGCACTCCGTTGTAGCTCGGCGCGTCCGGCCGGCCAACCCTCAGTGTGAACGCTCTCACGTGAGCCGCCACAGTCCAAGGTCCCTTCCGCGTCCGACCTACGACACAGTACGTAGGTTGGGGCCGGTCCGCCAGCATCTTGCGTGTCTCGGGCCCGAGAACGGGGCAGAACGTTCCTCGAAGACGGTGCCTATCCTGTTCCCGCCGACGGAAGGACCCGTGATGGCCGACACACCCGATGTACGTCCGGTCGGGGATCTCCCCGACGAGATCGGCAAGACCGCGGCCCGTGAACTCTCCCTCAACGGCATCACCACCCTCGAACAGGTAGCCGCCCACTCGAGGAGGGAACTGCTGGCCATCCACGGCGTCGGCCCCAAGGCGATCGCGATCCTCGGCGACGCTCTGGCGGCGGAGGGGCTCGACTATGAAGCGTCGTGACCTCTCACATGGGTGGTGCGGGGACCCGCATCCCCGACGCGGAACGCGAGCACTGATCGCGACCGCCCGGCAGGCGTCGAGGTATCCCCGCTAGCTGAACGGCAGCCCGGCGAACGTCACCAGGATGGGCACGACCCCACTTACGGGGAGACGCCAACGGAGGAGACGGCTCTCGGCCGGGCTCGCCGGTAGTTCCTGGGCCTGCGATCGAAGCTCGAGCAGGACGCCCAGACGAGCGCAGCCGTTGCGATGTCGTTCCTCATCCTCCTCGTCCACCGGGAGCGTGACCTCCTGAGCCAGCGTGCCGATCCGCTGCGAGAGGTCCGCGAGGTACCGATCCTGGTCCTGGCGTCGCCGTCGGTGGAGCGCGACCGAGGGGACGACGAGCATCGCGGCGGTCACGCCGATGATGACCAGGTTGATCCCGATCAGCGCCGGCAACCCGCCAGCGCCCACGCTCAGCGTGACGGCGAGCACGCCGGGCAACAACAGCACGCCTGCCGTGAGCATGTCGCGCCACCCACGCTCCGCGAACCGCGCGATGAGGGGTACACGCACGCCGTCATCGACGACGAAGGGCCGCCACGGCTCGGAGAACCGGGCTGCGGCACGGGCCAACAGCACGGTCTCGAACGCCGCGGCGATCCCGGCTCCAGCGGCCGCGGCGCCGAGGCCGAGGACGAACAG